>NZ_JAFAVV010000754.1 GCF_019242285.1 Bradyrhizobium sp. | reverse complement strand
GTCTCCTCGCCGCAGACATAGGCGCCGGCCCCGACCCGCACTTCCAGCTCGAAATTGTGCGGCGAACCGGCGAGCCGCTCGCCGAGCAGGCCTCGCCGCCGCGCCATCGCGACGGCCCGCTCGAGCGCGGCAACCGCATGCGGATATTCGGAGCGGACGTAGATGTAGCCCTCTGTCGCGCCGACCGCGATGGCGGCGATCGTCATCCCCTCGATCAGGACGAAGGGATCGCCTTCCATGATCATGCGGTCGGCGAAGGTGCCGCTGTCGCCTTCATCCGCGTTGCAGACGACGTATTTGCGGTCGGCCGTGGCGTCCGCAACCGTCTTCCATTTGATGCCGGTCGGAAAGCCGGCGCCGCCGCGGCCGCGCAGGCCGGAGCTGGTGACGTCGGCGAGGATCCCGGCCGCCGTCAGCGACAGCGCGCGCGCAAGGCCCTTGTAACCGCCATGGGCGCGATAATCCTCCACCGAGCGTGGATCGACGATGCCACAGCGGGCGAAGGTCAGCCGCGTCTGCCGCTTCAGCCAGGGGATTTCGTCGGCGGGACCGAGCCGCAGCGGATGCGGTCCATTGGACGCCATCGCCTCGAACAGCGAAGGCACGTCCGCCGCGGTCACCGGGCCATAGGCCACGCGGCCTTTCACGGTCGCCACCTCGACCATCGGCTCCAGCCAGCACAGCCCGCGCGATCCGTTTCGGATGATGTTGATCGGCAGCTCGCGCTTTGCGGCCACCTGTTCCAATGCGGTGACGACATCGGCGGCGCCGACCGCGATCGCGGCGGCATCGCGGGGAACGAAAATCCGCATCTTCATCGCTGCGCCTCCGCGATCAGCGCGTCGAGACGCTGTTCATCGAGCCGCCCGACGACGCGGCCGTCGAGCATCGCCGACGGTGCGGTCGCGCACAGGCCGAGGCAATAGATCGGCTCCAGCGTGACGCGGAGGTCCGCCGTGGTGCCGCCGCAGGCAACGCCCAGCCGTGCTTCCGCGTGCGCGGCAAGCGCGTCGCCACCGGCGGCCTGGCAGGCCTCGGCGCGGCACAGCTTCAGCACGTGGCGGCCGGCGGGCTCCTTGCGGAAGTCGTGGTAGAAGGTGAACACGCCATGGACCTCGGCGCGCGACAGGTTGAGCGCGGCGGCGATCATGGGGATGGCGGGCTCCGGCACGTGGCCGAACGCCTCCTGCAGAGCGTGCAGCATCGGCAGCGCCGCACCCTCCAGTTGGGCGTGCTCGGCGATGATTTCGCCGGCCAGGGCCTGGTCCCAGGGCTGATAATTTTCCGGTCTCATCCACGTGCTCGATCAGTGACTTATCGACCCCTTGTCGACCCCTTGATGAGAATTGGATTCACTCCAAATATCAATAAAGCAGTCCCGTGCTGCGATAGCGAAACGCGATCAATGCCAAAACAGCATTGGGCCATTTGAGTTTCCGATCGATTGCTGCGACATCGGCGCCCGGGGCCGGTTTTGCCGTGTTTGTCGGATGTTGGCCGTGATATTCGTTGTTAACGCTGCGTCTTCCTGAAAGGTCCCGTCCTTGTGATCGACAAGCTTGAACTTTTGCTCGCCTTGGCAAAGGAGCGGCATTTCGGTCGGGCGGCGGAAGCCTGCGGCGTCACTCAGCCGACCATGTCGACCAGCATCAAGCAGCTCGAGGAAATTCTCGGCGTGATGCTGGTGCAGCGCGGCTCGCGCTTCCAGGGTTTCACGCCCGAGGGCGAGCGGGTGCTGGACTGGGCGCGGCGGATCGTCGGCGACATCCGCGCGATGCGCCAGGAGATCAACGGGCTCAAGGACAAGCTGTCGGGTGAGATCAGGATCGCCGCGATCCCGACGGTGCTCGGCATGGTGGCGTCCCTGACGACGCCGTTCCGCGCCCGTCATCCCGACGTACGCTTCCGCATCGTGTCGTGCACCTCGGCCGACGTGCTCGGCCTGTTGGAAAATCTCGAGGTCGATGCCGGGCTGACCTATATCGAGAACGAGCCGATCGGAAAGGTCCGCACCATCCCGCTCTACAACGAGAGCTATCGGCTCCTGACCGCGCCCGACGCGATGTTCGGCGATCGCGAGGAGGTCACCTGGAAGGAGGTCGGCCAGGTGCCGCTCTGCCTGCTGACGCCGGACATGCAGAACCGCCGCATCATCGACCGCGCCCTGCGCTCGGTCGGCGTCGAGGTCACGCCGACGCTGACGTCCAATTCATTGCTCGTGCTCTACACCCACGTAAAGACCGGGCGCTGGGCCAGCGTGATGCCGGCCAAGCTCGCGGAGACCTTAGGGCTGAGGGACACGGTGCGCAGCATCCCGATCGTCGATCCCGTCGTCGACTACTCGATCGGCCTCGTGATCCCGCAACGCGACCCGATGACCCCGCTGATCGCCGCTCTGGTCAACGTCGCGCGCGAGATTGCGCCGGGGCTGCAGTTGTGATGAGCCGTCGCGGTCTCGTTGGCACCACTCCCCGCTCTTCCGCGGGGAGAGATTGGATCGCATCGCGAGATGCGATCCGGGTGAGGGGCAGGGCAGGAGGTTAGCGAGTAGCAAGCAGGTCGGATTAGCCGAAGGCGTAATCCGCCGCCGCGTGATGACGAATCGGCGGGTTACGCTTTCGCTAACCCGCCCTACGAGCTCTCAATCCGCTTCATGATCTGACACTCGCACGGATTCAATCCATATGGCATATCGATGCCCAAGGAACTGATCCATGCCTCGCAATCTCTCAAACAGCGTCCGCGTCGAATTGCGGCTGCGCCCCGAAGACAGGGCGACGTTGAGCCGTGCTGCGGCGCTCAAGCGCGTGGACCTCACGGGCTACATTCTTGGAACGGTCCTGCCTCAGGCTGAAGCCGATATCGCCGAGGCCGAGCGGCTCGCGCTGGCCGAGCGCGACTCGCTCCGCGTGCTGGCGCTGCTCGAGAATCCGCCGGCCCCGTCACGACGTCTCTTGCGCGCTGCCAAGGCCGTCCGCGACTTGCCATGATCTGGGAGGAAGCGCCGATCGCCAGGGCCGAGCTATGGTGACAATGCACTTAACTGTGCGTTGGCGGAGACGGGTCAGCTCGACGAGAAGGTGCGGGTTTCGCAAAGCCTGGTGACCTTGTTATGAGCCTTCGCATCACTCACAAAGACAAGGAGGTCGATGCAGAGTTGGCCTTCATTGAAGTGGCTGGGTTTTGGGACGGGCTGATGACGGAACTCAACGTGTTTACCAGAGATGCGCGATTGCCAGATAAGATTGTGAAGGCGAGCTAGTTTACGCTGCCTGAGCTTTCCTCTGGTTATCTTCCGGCTTGAGAGGTGGCGAGGGCGGCGTCTATGGCCACCGCGCTAACCCATCATATGCAGCAGTTTCCGATTTTCAAAATCCCTCTTGACTCTTCTCCAAATCAGAATTATTCTCCCACCCATCCCGCCTCGTGCAGAGGGGCGATCCGCGGTCGTCACGGACGTGGAGGCGGGGAGCGGTGGCCGCGAGGGGTCGCAGCGTTCTCATCTGGGAGCGCGGACGAACGGTTCTCTCGCGGACGGCCAAGCCGTGTTGTCCTGACACCCCGACGATGGTGTCAAGTTCGCGATGATGCTTCGCATCACGCGGGCGATGGTGGCTAGCAAGCCCGGTACACCAGGGAGAGCGCGGAGCAGCCGTTAGACCATCGCGCAGGGAAGGCCGGGTATCCTCGGCTGAGCCTGTGGTTCCTGCCCCGT
>NZ_JAFAVV010000717.1 GCF_019242285.1 Bradyrhizobium sp. | reverse complement strand
CAAGATGCCGCTCGTCGCGCAGCATCATCGCGTCCACCGCATCCCGCCCCCCACGTCCGTGACGATCGCGAAGCGCCCCTCCGATGGAGGCGGGATGCGCCTAATAACCATTAATTCGGAAAAATGGAAAGAGAAATATTTTTGCATCGAGGACTGGACAGTGCCAACCGCCTTGAGTCCGCTTGGCTAATCGCGATTTTCGCTTGAGGAGAGTTCGGGGCGGTGGGACGGTTCGTAGGCCGCATCTGGACTCACTCGCTCGCTTTGGCCCGTCAGGCGAATCGAAGCGGGAGCCGGCAGGCGGTCATGCGAAGGCCGAGGGGTCCGGAACTCTACGGTCCCGCGACCGTGCGCCGCAGCCCGGCCGCCGTCCGACGGCTTCACAATCGCCCTCAATTGCCCATGTTAAAGGCATTCCCCAACCAGGGGTTTTTAGGGATCGTCCCATGACATTCGCATCCAACCTGCGTGCAGTGGTAAAGGCGCTTGCTGTCGTGCTGGCCTTGGCCGTGCCGGCAGCGCTGACCATCTCCGCGGCTGACGCCAGGGTCGGCGGCGGCTACAGCTCGGGCTCGCGTGGGGCGCGCACCTTCTCCGCGCCGCCCTCGACCTCCACGGCGCCGGGCACCGCCCAGCCGTTCAACCGCACCATCACCCAGCCGTCCACGAGCCCCGGCTACAGCCCGGGCCTGGGTGGCGGCTTCTTCAACCGGCCGGGCCGCGGCCTGCTCGGCGGCCTGGCCGCGGGTTTCCTCGGCGCCGGCCTGTTCGGCCTGCTGTTCGGCGGCGGCCTGTTCTCCGGCATCGGCGGCTTCTCGTCGATCCTCGGCCTGCTGCTGCAGATCGTGCTCATCGTGTTCCTGGCCCGGATGGCGATGTCGTGGTGGCAGCGCCGCCAGATGGGGCCGGCCTATGCCGGTTCCGGCCTCGGCCAGGGGCCGTCGCAGGGCAGCCCGATGGGCCTTGGCGGGTTCGGGTTCGGCTCGTCCAGCGCGCCACCGGAAATCCAGCCGGCCGACTATGAAACGTTCGAGCGGCTGCTGATCGAACTCCAGGACGCCTATTCGAACGAGGATGTCGCGCGGCTCGGCCGGGTGGCCACGCCGGAAATGGTGTCCTATTTCGTCCGCGATCTCGACGCCAACCGTGCCCGCAACCAGGTCAACAAGGTCGCCGACACGAAGCTGTTGCAGGGCGACCTCTCCGAGGCCTGGCGTGAGGGCGACAACGAGTACGCCAGTGTCGCGATGCGGTACTCGCTGATCGACCGGATGCTGGATCGTTCCAGCGGGCAGGTCGTCAGCGGCGGCCAGCCGGAGCAGGTCACCGAGGTCTGGACCTTCATGCGCCCGCGCGGCGGCAACTGGATACTGTCGGCGATCCAGCAGACCAACTGATCGATATGGAATGACGGAAGCCGCCGCGGTCGATGCCGCGGCGCTTTTTCATGCGCGGTCGCGCGCCGGAATATCCAATGCTCCCCCGTGTTGTTGATCAACCAGCAACATATCGGGAGGAAGTCATGACCGTTCTCGCAAGGCTCGTGCTGCCGGCCGTGGTCCTCGCCGCTCTCGCGGCGGGCCCGGCGCAGGCGCAATCGGCCGACACCAGCTTCTTCGTCACCAGCGCCGGCATCGGCAATGGCGGCAATCTCGGCGGGCTCGCCGGCGCCGACAATCAATGCCAGACGCTGGCGCAGGCGGCCGGCGCCGGCGCCAAGACCTGGCACGCTTATCTGTCGACCCAGGCCGCCGATGGCAAGCCGGCCGTCAATGCCCGTGACCGCATCGGCAAGGGCCCGTGGCAGAACGCCAAGGGCGTCGTGGTCGCCAAGGACGTCGCCGACCTGCACAGCGCCGGCAACAACCTCACGAAGCAGACCGCGTTGTCGGAGAAAGGCGACGTCATCAACGGCCGCGGCGACACGCCGAACCGTCATGACGCGCTGACGGGATCGCAGGCGGACGGCACCGCGTTCGCAGGCGGCGACGACCGCACCTGCAAGAACTGGACGAGCAGCACGCAAGGCGCGGCGATGCTCGGCCATATCGACCGCCAGGGTCTGCGCGACGACGACGCCTCGCATTCCTGGAACACGTCGCACCCCTCGCGCGGCCAGGAGGGCGGCTGCTCGCAGGCCGATTTCAGGAGCACCGGCGGCGATGGGTTGTTCTATTGCTTCGCGGTGAATTGATTGATGCAGAAGTAGGGTGGACTAAGACGCGTCCGCGACGATGCCACGCATCGTCGCGGAGCGTCGTGCCCACCATGTCTCGACCGCATCGTCGCAAAGGGTGGGCACGCTTCTGCCTTTGCTGGGCGTGCTTTCGTGCAAGTTGCCCGCTTTGCCCACCCTACAGATCTCGCTGCTTCGCACCGCCCCGGAATGACAGCGTTTGTCAGTTCGCCGCGCGCAGATCCTTCATCCAGCTTCGCGCCAGCGCGACGGGGCGAAAGCCCAGTCGCGCGTAGAGATGCTTCGGCGGCTCGGTCGCGAGTGCGCCGAGGAAGATGGTGTCACAGCCGAGCGCATGCAGGCGGTCGGCGAACGCCGCGATCATCGCACTGGCGATGCCGCGGCGCCGCGCCGCCTGCAGCGTGAACAGGTCCTCGATCATGCCGGCGCCGTTGGGCGCGGCGGCGAAGGCGCCATAGGCGACTGGCCGGCCATCGAGCATCACCAGATGGAAGTGATAGGCGTGGCTCTTGGCCCGATAGGCGGTCACGACCTGCGCGCTGAACCCGGCCGACAATTCGAGATCGGCGGTGCGCCGCCCCTCGACATGGTCGGCACGGACCAGCGCGAGCAGCGCGCGCCAATCGTCCTCCTCCGTGACCGGGCGCAGCTCGACTGCGGTGCCGCGCTCGCGGACCTCTCCTTCGAGCACCATCTGGATCGTCACCGGGCGCTCGGCAAAGCCGTCGAGCGCCAGCCGCGCCAGGAAGGCATCGGGGGTGAAGCCGTCGGTATGAATGACGCGCCAGTGCGAATGCGCCAGATGCCGGTCAATGGCCGCGAGCACGGCGTCGGTCTCGGCGTCGGTTGCCGCCGTGACGTCGTCGGCGTGGTTGCAATCCCAGACGTCCGGGCGCGCCAGGTCGGCAACGATATGGCAATGCGGCGCGATAATCACCTTGTTGCCGAGGCGGCGCTGCCAGCGATAGGCCTCGGCGATGAGGCGGGCGGTCTCGGTCGACATGAACCCCCGGTCGGCGGCGTGTTGGTCTTTGCAGCGGCGTTGGCTACGATAAAGCCAAACATCACCGCGCTCTGCAACCGCTGCGGCTCTCCTGAAAGGATTCTCCGATGCGCTATGAGCTCTATTACTGGCCCACCATCCAGGGGCGCGGCGAATATGTCCGCCTCGCGCTGGAGGACGCCGGCGCGACATATGATGACGTCGCACGCGGCAGCGGCGGCACCGGCGCCATGATGCAGATGATGGGGCAGGGACCGACGCCGGCTTTCGCGCCGCCGTTCCTGAAGGCAGGCAAGCTCGTCATCGCGCAGGTCGCCAACATCCTGCTCTTTCTCGGATCGCGCCATGGGCTCGCGCCGAAGACCGAGGCCGGGAAATTGTGGGTGCACCAGTTGCAGCTCACGATCACCGACCTGGTCGCCGAGATTCACGACACCCATCATCCGCTGGGGCCGTCGCTGTACTACGAGGACCAGCGCGCGCCGGCCAAGAAACGCTCCGAGGAGTTCTGGAACGAACGGGTGCCGAAATATCTCGGCTATTTCGAGGGCCTGCTCGGCGCCAATGGCGGCAGCTACGTCACCGGCCGCAGGATCACCTATGTCGACCTCTCGCTGTTCCAGATCGTCGACGGGCTGTGCTATGCCTTCCCGAACCGGATGAAGGCGTTCGAGCGCAAGATACCCGGGCTCGGCGCCCTGCACGACCGCATCGCGGCGCGGCCCAGGATCAAGGCCTATCTCGACAGCGACCGCCGCATTGCCTTCAACGAGGACGGCATCTTCCGCCGCTACAAGGCTCTGGATGAATGAGCCCCGCCGACGCTCGTTCCGCGACCACCAGACGCACTTGACAGATATATAAGTATTTGCGCTCACGCGCGTGGCGGAAGGGACCGGCCTCCGCATGGAGCATGACGGTTTCGTCTTCCCGAGCAACCAGCTCGCCTATGACGCCATGGCCCCCGGCTGGGCAAGATCATCGACGGCATCGCCCGCGTGATGGCGGAGGCCTGTAGAGATCACACGTACTGATCGACCCGCGTGCCCTGGCCCGGCGGCAGCGGCGGCGGTGGCGTCGGCTGATGGGTGCTGGTGTCGTTGACCGGGTTGATGTCGTTTTTCACCTGCGGCGGATTGGGCGTGGTGCTGCCGACCGGCGCGGTCGGCACGGCGGTGGAGATGCTGGAAATAGCCATGGCAGGACCCTCGACGTCTGTGTGAGGCGAGGGTGCGCACGGGCAGGCGAATGTGGTCTGAATCGAATCGCTAAAATGCGAACCATCGCGGGCCGCGGTTCCGAATGGTGAACGGAGCGCTCACGGCCGCACCGATTACTGGTCGGTGCCGCGCGAGATCGTGATCGTGGATTCGGTCTTGTTGCGGGTGCAGCGCATGTCGAGGCGGCGGTAGCGCGAGCTGGCATCGGCGCGGAACAGGTTGAGCTTGCCCATGCAGCGCTTCACGCCCGTCAGCATGCTGTCCTTGGGCAGGGTGAAGATGATCGCCGCGGCGCCCGCCACGAGGTCGAGATAGGCCGGCTTCGGCTTGCGGTCGGTCCTCGCGTAGAGCTGGTTCGCGTAGTTCTTGGCGGCGCAGCCGAGCGTGAGCGCTTTCGCCTGCGGATGCGACAGGTAGACCACGCCGGCCGCGGTCTTGCCGATGGAGAGCCCGTCGATGCCGTTCTTGAGCTGGTTTGCGATGTCGTCGCAGCGATCGGCGCGCGCCGGCGTGGCGGCGAGAGCCGCAAGCAGGCCGAGCGCCATGGCCGTCACGATCGATCGGCGAAACGATGACGATGTCATGGCAACATACCCCCGCGCCATCGAAGAGCTGGCGCGGGGTTCATGCAGGGCTTGTTGGGCGACGTCAATACCGCATGTCGCAGCTTCGGTCAGGCGCCGCGCGGGAGGCGGCTAACAGGTGCACTTCCCGTCATGATTCTTGGACACCGCGGCGGGCTGGGGTTCGCAGTCGTAAGTTGCCATTGCGATGCTCCGCTGCCGCCGCGCCGGACGCGTATTGCGCAGGTCCGACATGGTAGTCTATCAGGCCTGTCAAGCCTGCCGTTTCCGGCGCCGCAAACCCAGGGTTAACCCATGAACGCCCCCTCCGCCTTTCCCGACCCGCAAAAGCCCGTTCCGCCCTACAAGCACACGCCGCTGTTTCCGCTCGGCAAGGACGAGACGCCCTACAAAAAGATCACGGGCGAGGGCGTGCGGGTCGAGAAGGTGCTCGGCCGCGACATGCTGGTGGTGTCGCGCGAGGCGCTGCGGGCGTTGTCGGAGGCGGCGTTCGGCGAGATCAACCATTACCTGCGGCCGGGGCATCTGAAGCAGCTTCGCGCCATCCTCGACGACGGCGAGGCGAGCTCGAACGACAAGTTCGTCGCGCTGGACTTTCTGAAGAACGCCAACATCGCCGCCGGCGGGGTGCTGCCGATGTGCCAGGATACCGGCACCGCCATCATCATGGGCAAGAAGGGCTGCCACGTCATCACCGACGGCGACGACGAGGCGGCGCTCTCCGAAGGCGCGCGCGATGCCTATCTGCGCCGCAACCTGCGCTATTCGCAGGTGGCGCCGCTGTCGATGTACGAGGAGAAGAACACCGCCAACAACATGCCGGCGCAGTGCGAGATCTATGCCGAAGGCGGCTCTTCGGAAATAGACTCGGCCTATAAGTTCATGTTCATGGCCAAGGGCGGCGGTTCCGCCAACAAGAGCTTCCTGTTCCAGGCGACGCCGTCGGTGCTCACCAAGGATCGCCTGCTGGCCTTTTTGAAGGAGAAGGTGCTGACCCTCGGCACCGCGGCGTGCCCGCCCTATCATCTCGCGATCGTCATCGGCGGCACCTCGGCCGAGCTCTGCATGAAGACGGTGAAGCTCGCCTCTGCGCGCTATCTCGACGCGCTGCCGACCCATGGCTCGGCCGACGGCAACGCCTTCCGCGACGTCGAGATGGAGCAGGAAATCCACAAGGTGACGCAATCACTCGGCGTCGGTGCGCAGTTCGGCGGCAAATATTTCTGCCACGACGTGCGTGTGATCCGGATGCCGCGGCACGGCGCCTCGCTGCCGATCGGGCTCGGCGTATCCTGCTCGGCCGACCGCCAGGTGCTCGGCAAGATCACCAAAGACGGCGTCTATCTCGAAGAGCTCGAGCATAACCCGGCGCAATATCTC
>NZ_JAFAVV010000700.1 GCF_019242285.1 Bradyrhizobium sp. | reverse complement strand
CAGCATGGGGAACTTGCGGATCTCGGAGAGATACCGAGACAGACCGGATTCTCCGTTGAGAACCGGCAAGGTAGCTGTACGGGCCATTCGTGCGCCCTCCAGTTTGTTCAGGCCCCCGATAGCGGCGGGCCAGGCAGGCGGCCGCTGCGTTAAAGCCGGCCAGCTTGCGATGTTCCGCGTCGGTTATCTGACGCAGATGCAACATACACCAAAACAGGGCTGATTTGGAAGGATTGCAGGCGTCACGTAACCGTGTGGCTGCCATAACCTGCTGGAATGGCTAAAGTTTTCCGAAGGTCCTGCGTCATAGCGCCGCTTGCAGCTTGAGCTTCAAAGTAAGCAAATTCTGCGGCAGGGCCGCTTCCCAATGCATAATTTCACCGCTCGAAGGGTGCTCGAATACCAGAAGATATGCATGTAGTGCCTGCCGGGCGAGGGCGGACAGCGCCGCCTGTGATTCGAGGCCGAGCTGGTTCGCCTTGGTCTTGAAATGGGGACCGTAGACGGCGTCCCCCAGCAGGGGATGGCCGATATGGGCCAGATGCACCCGGATCTGATGGGTGCGGCCAGTCTCGAGCCGGCATTCGAGCAGGGAGGCGACCGGCCGGCCGTCGGCGCCGTTGAACGTTTCCCGCACCTCCCAATGGGTCACGGCCTCGCGGCCGCCCTCGCGCACCGCCATCTTCTCCCGGGCGTGCGGATGGCGGTCGATCGGGGCGTCGACGGTGCCGTGCGGCCGGCTCGGGACGCCCCAGGCAAAGGCGAGATAGCCGCGCTCGAGGGCGCCGGTCCTGCCATGGTCGGCGAACTGCGCGGTCAGCGACTGATGCGCCCGGTCGTTCTTGGCCGCGACCAGAAGTCCGGACGTGTCCTTGTCCAGCCGGTGCACGATGCCGGGCCGGCGGACGCCGCCGATACCGGACAGGCTCGTCCCGCAATGGGCGATCAGCGCATTCACCAGCGTTCCCGTGGCGTGGCCGGCGGCCGGGTGCACGACGAGGCCGGCCGGCTTGTCGATGACGATGATGTCGTCGTCCTCATGGACGATGTCGAGCGCGATGCGCTCGCCCTGCGGCTCGGCCGGGGCGGGTTCCGGCAGGTCGATTATGATCGTATCGCCGGTGCCTACATGATAAGCGGGATCGCGGACCGGCGCGGTTCCGATCCTCACCTGGCCGGCGAGGATCAGCGCCTTCAGCCGCGAGCGCGACAGGTCCGGGCAACGGGTGGCCAGTACCCGGTCGAGCCGGGGCGAGCCCTCGTCGCCGACGACGGTGACCTCGAGCTGGTCCGCGCCAGTATCCGCGTTCCGAACTTCACCATCCATCGCCGCGGCTGCACCAGTTTGAGACGAGCCTTGCATGACCGAAACCACGTTTCCCGAACCGACTCCCGAGCAGGCCGCGCTGATGGCGCGGGTGCGGCGGATGATGCTGATCGCGGGCCTGACCACGATGCTGGCGATCTCGGCCGTGCTGGTCGCCATCGGCTATCGCCTTTTTCACGCCGAGGAAAGCGCAAGCGCATCGACCGACGTCACCGCAGCGCTGCCCACCGGCGCCCGCATCACTGCCACCGCGGTCTCAGGCGACCGGCTGGTCGTGACAGTGGATATGGGTGGGGCGACCGAGATCCGCACCTTCGACGCCCATACCCTGAGGCCGGCGGGAAGGCTCCGGTTCGTGACGATGCCATGAGGGTGGCGTTTGCGTGGTGAGGGCGGAGTGGCGAGCCCCGGTCTCCTGATATTGCCCATGTGCGCGACCGCCCATGCCTCAGCCGCCTTGCGGGAAACGCAATTCGAGGCTATTCACCTCCGGCTACCTGCTCCCTTCGTCTAGCGGTTAGGACGCGGCCCTCTCAAGGCTGAAACAGGGGTTCGATTCCCCTAGGGAGCGCCAGAAACTTCAATGACTTAGATTGGAGTTGGAGAAGTCGTCGAATATCCGTCGAATAAGCGTCGAGGAACGTTGGCGAACACCGCCGCCCTATCAAAAATCAACTGCTGCTCATGCCTTCTTCCATCGCCACCTAAAGTGCGTCGCCTCCGACGCGCTGACCGCCCGTTTGCTTGCGCTGGCTGTCGCGCATGTGGGAAGACAACCTCCGCGAGCGGCGCAGTTGAGTGCTATTCGAAGGCAAGCGATCATTGCCCGAAAATGGCGAGGTCCTAACTCCAAAGCACCAGACTACGAATCTGAGGGTCGGACGTTCGAATCGTTCCGGGCGCGCCATTTAGCTCAATGTCCAGCCCGGACAGATGGGTAACAGATCGTACCTAAGACATGGGTGACAACCTCGTGCCGATCGGGTTGTCGAGGGGTTTCACGGTCGTTTACTCCAAGGTCGATCCAGTCTGACGCCAATCGGG
>NZ_JAFAVV010000661.1 GCF_019242285.1 Bradyrhizobium sp. | reverse complement strand
TGGATGGTCGGCTGATAGGCGCTGCGCGCCTGCAGGTCGCTATAGCCGACCAGCTTCATGTTGCTGGCCTCGGGCGGCGCGCCGATCGCCTGCTGCTGTGCGTGCACAGCGGAAGCGCACACGATCAAGGAGAATCCCACAACCCCTGCCAGTTTCACGCGACCGCTCATGCTTTTCCCCCATGCCTATCGGCCAATCTCGCGTTGGCTCTCTGAATGGACATCATAGCGGAGCCGGTGAGCCCTGCACCACGCCGCGCGGGAACAAATTTGCGAGAAGGCGGCGATCCGACGCGAAGCCGCTAGCGGACGACGAAGACCAGCTTGCCGCGGAAATGGCGGGATTGGCTCACCTCGTGCGCGGCCACGGCGTCACTGAGCTTGTAGCGCGTCACCTCCGGCGGACGAACGGCACCCGTCGTCACCAGTTCGACGATGCGCTCGAGATGCGGCCGGTCACGTCCGACCTTGGGCCGGAGTGCGACGACATCGCCGCGGTCCGGCTTCGGCGCCTGTGCTCCCGAGGCGATGAACGCGGCACGGCCGCCGGGCTTCAGCACCTGGAACGACCGCTGCGCCACGTCTCCGCCGACCGTGTCGAACACCGCGTCGCAGTCCCGCACGACCCTGGTGAAGTCCACCGCGTTGTAATCGACGATCTCATCGGCACCGATCTGGCGCAGATAGTCATGGTTCGCGGCGCTCGCGGTCGTGATCACGCGCGCGCCCAGGTGCTTCGACAGTTGGATGGCGAAGGCCGCGACACCGCCGGCGCCGCCCTGGATCAGGATCGTCTCGCCCGCCTTCAGCTTCAACGTGTCCTCGACGGTGCAGATCGCGGTCAGCCCGGCAAGAGCCAGCGCCGCGGCATCGACATGCGACAGGCTGTCGGGTTTCCTGGCGACGATGGCGGCCTTGATCGCGATCTTCTCGGCATAGGCGCCTTCCTGGCCGACGTCGCAGACGGCGAAGACTTCGTCGCCGACCCGCAGGTCCGTCACGCCATCGCCGACGACCGAGACGATGCCGGAGAAATCCCGCCCGAGAATGTAGGGGAAATGCGCAAGCTGGCCGGACTTGCCCTCGCGCACCTTCCAGTCCGCGCCGTTGACGCTGGCGGCGACGATATCGACCACCACCTCGCCGGGTCCCGCCACCGGCTCCGGCAGTTCGCCGAATTCGAGAACTTCCGGCCCGCCGTGCCGTTCGATGTAGGCAGCTTTCATGGATATTCCCCACTCTGACGCAATCAGGCTCGCATGTTTGACGGGCATATTCAAATTCGATGACGGCTGACGCCTTGAAGCGAAAATTGGAACCGCCCTCCGGCGCAATGACCACCCGACCCCGCGTTCGATTTCAAGGCAAGAAACGGAGTTCGGTTCGCGCCGATCGGGCGTAGTCCCGCTGCGCAGGTCGCCGATCGGCATCGGTGATCGCTTCTCAGTCGATCAAGGAGCTTTTCCAATGAGCAAAGAGGAAGATAACAAGGCGGTTGTCGGCCGTTGGTTCACCGATTTCTGGGGGAAGACCGTCAACCTCGGCGTTGTCGACGAAATCGCTGCCCCCGACATGCTGCTGAAATATTCGCTGCACGAACCCCGTCGCGGCCGCGATGACATCAAGGCGTTCATGACCGACTTCCGCGCCGCGTTCCCCGATCTCAACTTCTGGGGTACGGCGGACCTGATCGCCGAAGGCGACCATGTCGTCGGTCAATGGGAAGGCGGCGGCACGCATACGGGACCGGCGTTCGATGACTTCCTGATGGGCGGCCTCCCGGCGGCAACCGGCCGCACGATGCACTTCACCGGGACCACGGTCCTGAAGGTCATCGACGGCAGGATCGTCGAGGAAATCGGCCTTGACGACGGCGTGACCGCGCTGACCCAGCTGGGCCTGATCGGCAAGGCTGCGTGATCGAAGCGCGTCCGGAAGACGGAAGCAGTCAGATGAGGCCCGCACATAGGGCGCGGGCCTCATCTGCATCTTGACCACCCCGTCCCTCCAACAATGGTCACGGAAAGCGGGTGGCATCATCAGCTCGATCATGAAATCCGTTCGAGCCATGAGCGCAAAATCTGCCAGCGTCAGGATGCAAGAATCGCCGTCCGTGGCAGCAGACCCGCGATGGGCCCGCGTCCTGGCGCGCGACAAGACCGCCGATGGACAGTTCTGGTACTCGGTTTCCACGACTGGGGTCTATTGCCGGCCGTCATGCCCTTCGCGCACCGCCAATCCCAAAAACGTGCAGTTGCACGACAGTCTGGGGAGCGCGAAAGCGACGGGTTTCCGGCCGTGCCGGCGCTGCAAGCCGCACGGACCATTGACCGGCACTGAGAATGCGAAGCTGATCGCCAAGGCGTGCCGCGTCATCGAACGAAGCGAAGAGAAGCGGTCGCTCGAGGAGCTGGCGCATGCGGTCGGACTCAGCGCCAGCTACTTTCATCGCCTGTTCAAGGCCGCAACCGGTCTTACGCCCAAAGCGTATGCCGCCGCCTATCGCGCCAAGAAGGTCCGGGAGGGCCTGGTCTCCGGGAGCTCGGTGACCGAGGCGATCTATGACGCGGGCTTCAATTCAAGTGGACGCTTTTACGAGAAGTCGATGGGCATGCTCGGCATGACGCCGTCACGGTACCGTGCCGGAGGGCTCGACGAGGAGATCAGGTTTGCCGTCGGCCAGACCTGCCTGGGTGCCATTGTCGTCGCCTCCAGCAGGAAAGGTGTTGCTGCGATCTTGCTGGGCGATGATGCGGATGAGCTCGTTCGTGACCTCCAGGACCGCTTTCCAAAAGCACGGTTGATCGGTGCCGACCGCGATTACGAAGCGATGATGGCGCACGTCGTCGGCCTCGTGGAGGCACCGGAACTTGGGCGGGATCTTCCTCTTGATGTTCGCGGCACTGCTTTCCAACAGCGCGTCTGGCAGGCCCTTCAGGAAATACCCGTCGGCGCAACATGCTCCTATGCCGAGATCGCGCAGCGGATCGGCGCACCGAAGGCCATTCGCGCGGTCGCTGGCGCCTGCGCGGCGAACAATCTCGCCGTCGCCATTCCCTGTCATCGCGTCGTGCGCAATGACAAAGCGATCTCGGGATACGCCTGGGGCGTGGAGCGCAAACGCACGCTCCTCGAACGAGAA
>NZ_JAFAVV010000396.1 GCF_019242285.1 Bradyrhizobium sp. | reverse complement strand
GGCTGATCATGCCTGCCGGAATCAATCGGGCCACGGCAACACATCATAGCCCGCGTGAGCGCAGCGATACGCGGGACCCGCGCATGATATCGCATCGTATGTCGCTTGGCTCATCCGGGTTACGCTTGCTGCCGCCGACAACGGAGGAGGCAATGACCGAAATCGTGAGGCTGTGGCGGGAGAGCCGATTGCCGATCAAGGACGGTGTGTATTTTGCCGACGGCCGGTCGTACGCCGTCGACGCGGTACACGGCCGTCTGAGCGTTGTCGAGCAGTTCGAGTTGGCAGAGATGTTGGCGGAGGACGCAGACTGGGTGACCAAGATCCATGTCACCCGGCAGGTGGTGGCGCCGGGCGGGTTCGCATGCGCCGGCGAGGGATCGTGGGGCTCGGAGGGGTTCTTCGGCCGGCTGAACGCCGATGAGCAACTTGTCTGGGTATGTTATTTATCCGAGGGCAATCCGTTCGACAGGGTTGTCGTGGCCGATGGGATGCTAACGGCAATGTCGACGTCCGGCCTGACGATCACGGTCGACCTGGACGCTCCCGTCGGATGACGATCGGGAAACCGCCAGGGACCTGCCTGCAAGGCTTCGAAATGAACAACCCTCTTCATCCGATGTTCGACCTGCTGACGCGGCATCCGACTCTGACCGTTCAATGTTCGGCCGACGACCGCAGCGCCGTCATTACATCTGCCGACGGCACGGGCTCGATGGACGTCGACTTCTGGGTGCAGCATCACACGCCGTGCGTAACCACCACCTATCGGCGGAGCGTGGTGTTCGCTCCGGGAGACCATCTGCACTACTGGATCGGCATCCGCGATTCCGGCGGAGTGGTGATCCATCGCGAATGCATCTGCGGTCTCGGCCGGCTGGGAGCGCTGGTTGATGAATGGATCGGCTCCGAGGTCGCGCTGCCGGGTCGGCTGAGGGTGGCGCCGACAGCAGTGCCTCCGCGTGCAGCGCTCGCAGGCCCTGTTCCCACGTTAAGCCAGGACATCGATGCGGCTTGCCTGCAGTCTTTGCCCGACCCAGCCGCCGCCGAACAGCGGGTGCGAATTGACGTGTCGCGCATCGACGTGAACGCCCTGCTGCAATCCTTTCCGCGAGACGGACGCGGCAGGTTGGCAACGAAGGTCAGGGCGCTGCTGGGCGCATACGGGCCTCCAACTCGCAAGCGGCAACCTTGCCTGCTGGTTACCTCAGCCGCAACCCAGCGCGCGATGCCCGCGTTGCGGGCGCATCTATCGATGGAATTTGCCACAAATCATCGCCTCGACTGGCGAAGCGCGCCATGGCTATGGACCGCTGCGCCACCGCCACCAACGACGCCAACGATTGAGCAGGCGCGGACCCTGCTCGCGCAAGGGCGGATCGAGGACGCCTGCGAGCCCTTCGGCGTTCAATTTTCGGCACCGCTGCGCCGGCTCGCGGCAGGGCAGCCTTTCCGGCGGTTTGTTCCAATCCAGCCGTCTTGGCCCGATGAATTGGCTGTCGTGCTGCGACAGTTGGCGCCTTGGCGCCTGCAGGATGGCCTGGCGCAGATCCACCGGCACCTTTGCAGCATCAACAAGCAGGAGCCCAGGCCCGGCTCCATTGAGCGCAAGCTGGTCTGGTTTTCCGGTCAGCGCCGACAGGCCAAATTCGGCCTAGGCGTGGGCCTGACGGCAGACGACAAGGCGGAACTACGCATCGTCGCTACCGCCTCCAATGAATACTTCCCGGAGCCGGACTGGCGGGACACGGCGGCGAACCCGTAGGCGACGGAGATGCCTCCCCCGTCTACTCCTTCAAAGCGTAGGCAATGACGTAGTCGCCGCGCCTGGTGCCGAACGAGCCGTGGCCACCCGCGGCGGTGACGACATATTGTCGGCCTTCGATCTCATAGGTCATCGGTGTCGACTGCGCGCCGGCCGGCAAGGAGGCTTCCCAGAGCACACGACCGGTGCGCACATCAAAGGCGCGGATGGCGTACTCGTACCAGCCGGTATAGAACGCGACGCCTCCGGCCGTCGTCAGCGGACCGCCGAGCATCGGTATGCCGAGCGTGATCGGCACCGGCAGGGGCGCGATGTCGCGGATGGTGCCGCTTGGATGCTGCCAAATGACCTTCATGGTCTTGAGATCGATGGCGGCCATGGTGCCCCAGGGCGGACGAAGGCAGGGCACGGAGACCGGCGACAGGAACGCATGCAGGTCGACGCCGAACGGCGCGCCGTACATCGGTTGCACGCCGATCTCGCTGCCGGTGGGATGTTCGGCGTTCGGCGCCGTCGGATTGTTCGGCCCCCGGGGAATGAGCTTCGACACGAACGGCATCGACATCGGATTTGCGATCGCGATCTGCCTGACCGGATCGACCGCGATTCCGCCCCACTCGAACATGCCGAGATTGCCCGGGAAAACCAGTGTCCCCTGCAGGGACGGCGGCGTGAAGGTGCCCTCGTAGCGCAATTGATGGAATTGGATGCGGCACAAGAGCTGGTCGAAGATCGTCGCACCCCACATGTCCGCACCCGTCAGCAGCGCGTCCGGACGGAACGTCAGTTCGGAGAACGGTTGCGTCGGCGCGGTACGATCGCCGGGAGCCGCGCCCTGCGGCACCGCACGTTCGGGCGCCGGCACGATCAATTCCCCATTGCGGCGGTCCAGAACGAAGAGATTGCCGGTCTTGGTCGGCTGGAGGATGGCGGGAACGACGCCTTTAGCCGTGGCGAGGTCGACCAGCGACGGTTGCGACGGCAGATCCATGTCCCAGAGATCATGATGCACGGTCTGATAGGACCAGGCCCGCTTTCCGGTATTGATGTCGAGTGCCACGAGCGAGCTGGCGTAACGCTCGGCGAGCGGATCGCGATTGCCGCCCCAGATGTCGGGCCCGTGATTGCCCATCGGCAGATAGACGAGATTGAGCTTGGGATCGTAGGAGGCGGTGATCCACGAGTTCGGCGAGCTGATCGTGTAGTGCTTGTCAGGCGACGGCAGCGCGTTCTCGTCCGCCGCTCCGGAATCCCAGGCCCAGATCAGCTTGCCGGTGTAGACATCGAAGCCCCGGACCACGCCCGAAGGCACTTCCGTCGAATAGTTGTCGATGACGGCCGCGGCGACGACGAGAATCCTGTCGCTGACCACCGGCGGCGAGGTGGGCTCGAAAAAGCCGGCGGTCGTAACCCCGAGTCCGTCCTGCAGATTGAGCGTGCCGTGATCACCGAAACTGTCGCATGGCCTGCCGCTATCGGCATCGACGGCGATCATGCGCCCGTCATTCACCGGCAGGAAGATCCGCCGCGGGCAGTCGGCCGGCGCGGGCTTACCGGAGCTGTCGACGGCACCGGCGGAAGTCTCGTGGTAGGAGACCCCGCGGCATGTCATGTGCTGGAAGGTCTTGTTGAACTGAAGTTTGGGATCGTAGGACCAGCGCTTCCTGCCCGTCTTGGCGTCGATCGCGAACAACACCTGGTGCTGCGAGCACAGATAGAGCGTGTCGCGCACCTTGATCGGCGTGACCTCGAAGGTCGTCTCGCCTGAATCATTCGGTGTCGCCTCGTCGCCGGTGCGGAACGTCCACGCCACCTGGAGATGTTTTGCGTTCTCGGCGGTGATCTGCTTCAGCGGAGAATAGCGTTGCCCGAACTGGGTGCGTCCGTAGGCTTGCCAGTCGCCATCCGGCTGCGGATCGGCCTCGCTTTGCGGCACATCGGCGCTCGTCGCCGCGACCGTGCCGTCGGTATCGTGGTCATGGCTGAAAAGGCCAACCACCAGCACCACGCTCGATATGGCAACCGCAACCCACAGCGGCGCGGTCGCACCTGCATAAGAGGTCGCGCGATCACGCAGCAGCCCACGGACGACCCAGGGCGTGAGCAGCCACAGCGCCATGGGAAAAATGACATCACCGCGGGCCGCAAGCGGCCACCAGTCGAAGCCGACCTCGTGGAGAGCCCAACCGAGCGTTACGAGCAGGACGACGGCGAACACCCACAACGCCGCGCGGGAACCGGCCTGCAAGAGGCCGCTGGTCACGAGAATGCCGAAACCCAGGACGATATAGAAGATCGAGCCGCCCAGCACCGCCAGCCAGGCGCCGCCGGCGGCGAGAACGAGACCGATCAGGGCAAACGCAATGACCGTGATGAGGACAGCCGCCGATCGTTGCATTGCCTACTCCAGTGAAACGCCGCACTGGCCGCGAACGCCTCACTATTTCCCCAGGCGAGGGTAGTCGTCAACGCAAAATCCGGCGGTTGTCCGTGCCGGCACATGACAACCTCGGCAGTTCGTTTCGTGGAACGCGCAGCCTGCGTGAGATGTTTCCCGTATCTCGCTCCGCTGATCCAAGCTGCACGTGCCCCAGGTCAATGCCGATTAGCGGCCGGTCCGCACCATGCGCACGGCAAACGGCGTTGCCTTCAGCAGATTCCACGTTGGCATGCCGGTGCGAAAGAACACGACCCACGCATAGGCTGGCCCGCTTGCGGTGCTGGTCCAGTACTGGATCGACGGCGTTCCGGGAAACAACGTTTCGTCGATCGCCGGCCGCTTGCAGTTATGCGCCACGATGCTTTGCAGCTCGTCTCGCTGCGGAAGTCGCCAGTTTGCATCACCTTGCAGACGAAGCCCCATGGCGCTGTCCCAATCCAGCAGCTTGACGGAGCCGGAGCACCCGCGATCTTCCGTCCACTGCTGCCCATAGCTGCATCGCGTCCAGGTGAGATCGGTGCCCTTGTCGTAGACGGTGTCACCGTGAGGCTCGAAGCGCGACGTCGGCGGCTCCGTTGGCTTTGCCGGGTCACATTCAGCCCGCACCATAGGGGACGTCGCCACGAGCGTGGCGCTCAGCGCTGCAGCCGCAACAAGACACCCGTGGGCCCTCATCCGTCGGCCTCCCTATCCACATGACGAGCCGGGAGTGAGGGCGCTTTCCTCTTTCCGAACGCGCGCCTCTTGCGTGCAATCAGACCAAGCCTCAACGATCGCTTGGCGCCGGAGCCAGGGCACGCTCGGCGGCGCCTCGCCGCTGTTCGCTATTGTACCGGTGTTTGTCGCCACAGGCCAAGGCCGGCCGATTGAAATCGCGTTGGCCAACCGACACTATTTTTCGCATGCCCAGCGAGAAGCAAGGCCATGTGGTCCGGTGATGCTCGGGAAGCGGCGGCGAACGCCGACGCCATGGCAGCTTTGGATATGTCGCCATGAATTCCCTTTGCAGATTTCTTCTCCTGGCCGCGCTCATGTTGGCCTGCCAGCCGGCCTGGGCCGAACGGCGCGTGGCGCTGGTGATCGGCAATTCCCACTATCCAAGCGAGGCGATGCTGCCGAACACGGCCCATGACGCCACCGCGCTGGCCGCGACTCTGAAAGGCGCCGGCTTCGACGTCGTCGATTCCAGGATCGACCTCCAGGCCGCCGACATGCGGCGGGCGCTGCGCGAGTTCTCCGATCTGGCCCGCGACGCCGACGTCGCCGTCGTCTACTACGCCGGTCACGGCATCGAGATGGACGGCACCAACTACCTGATCCCGACCGACGCCAGGCTCGAGCGGGACACGGACATCTATGACGAGGGTTTCTCGCTCGACCGCGTGCTGCAGGCGATCGAGCCGGCGCGGCAGCTCAGGCTCGTGATCGTCGATGCCTGCCGCAGCAATCCGTTCACGGACAAGATGAAGCGAACCGTCGCCACGCGGTCGGTGAGCCGCGGTCTCGCCCGGATCGAGCCGACCACCACCAACACGCTGGTCGCCTTCGCCGCCAAGGCCGGTTTCGTCGCCCTCGACGGCCTCAGCCAGAACAGCCCGTATGCGGCGGCCCTCATCAAGTACATCGCGAGGCCCGGCCTCGACCTGCGCAAGGCTTTCGGCTTCATCCGCGACGACGTCATGCTGGCCACGAGCAACAAGCAGGAGCCCTATGTCTACGGCTCGCTCGGCGGTGGCGATGTCGCGTTGATACCGGCCGCGCCCGTCGCATCGGCGCGGGTGCCCGAGGCCGTTTCCCCGTCCGACATCCGCCGGGACTTCGAGCTGGCCATGGACCTGAACAGCAAGGATGCCATGAATGCCTTCCTTGCGCAGCATCCGGAGGGCTATTACGCGAACCTCGCCAGGCTCGAGCTTGACAAGCTCGCAGCCGAGGAAAGGCCGGCTCCCGCGGCTCGACCGGCCGCGCAGGATCAGGCGCCGCCGGCCACCGACAGCGCGCCCGTGAGTACGAACGCTGCGCAACCGCAAATCGCCGCCACGGATGCATCCGCCAAAACGCCCATCGCCGGCCCGCCGGCCGCGAAGGCGCAGGCGCCGCAGCTCGCGGCGCTGGACGCCGGATCGCAGCAGGCCGACCTCGCAAGCTCGGTCCAGCGCGAATTGCGTCGCGTCGGCTGTCTGACCGCCGCAGCCGATGGCGAATGGAACGCCGCCTCGCAGCGCTCGCTGGCACTGTTCAACAAGCACGCGGGCACGAGACTGGACGTCAAGCTCGCGACGGCCGAGGCGCTCGATGCCATCAGGCTCAGGCCGGCGCGAGTCTGCCCGCTGCTCTGCGAGCACGGCTTCAAGGCCGACGGCGACACGTGCGGCCGGATCGTCTGCGCCCAGGGGTCCGTCCTCAACGACGACAATGAATGCGAGAAGCGCCGGACCCAGACCAAGGATGTCGCCAAGCGCGACGACCGCCGTGACCGTCGCGCACGGGCCGAGCGCGGCGATCGTCAAGGCCGCGCCGACACGTCGGTCGAGCAACTGAACTATCACATCCCCGGCTACGACATCGATGTGACCATTCCCCGGCCGCAAGCAGCGCCGCGTCGCTCGCAGTCGCAAGGGTCCGGCCAGATTTTCTGCGACGGCTGGGGCTGCCACCCGGTGGCGCGCGGCTGCCACATCGAGAGCCTCGGGTCGTTCGCGGCGCGGGCAACCGGCGGCCTCGGCGTCGTCTGCAATTGATTGGTGCACGATCGGGCCGCGATTGGCGGCTGACAGTTTGGTTCATCGAATTTCGAGGCGAACATGTTTCGTCGAAAGCGATTGCTTGGGATCTTCATGGTGGGCTGGACGACGGCCGTTGCCGGGGCCGCCGCCGCATCCGACATTTCCGACACCGTGGTACGGGAGTTCTCCGTCGGCACCGCCGCCACGGCGGTCGGCATCGCTCCCGCCGAGCAGGATGTCGAGCTGAACGGGCCGCAGGCGCTCACGTCCGACGCAGACGGCAACCTGTTCGTGCTCGACCAGATCAACGGCCGCATCCTCCGCTTCGATCCGAAGCAGCCCGGGAGCGATCCGAGCATCCTGCAGATGCCCTCGAATCTGCGGCCGAACGATCTCGTCATCTCCAAGGGCGGGATCCTGGTCTGGGACGGCTCGATTCGCACCCTCAAGGCTTCCGACGATCAATCGACCCGCGGCATCGACGACAACACGATCCAGCTCGAGGAAGTGGTCACCCGCGACCTCGACGATCAGTTCGCCGTCTCGGCTTTCGCGCAAGCCGGCTCGCAGGCGCCGGGCAGCGCCGCCGACCTGCTCGATCAGGGCTCCCGCGCCGCCGTGATCAAGAAGACCCGCCAGCCCGACCGGCAATACGTCGCGTCGCGCGGCCAGGGCTCGGTGATCGCCGACATCGTGCCGAGCAAGGGCGACAGCAGCGTCCGTATCGAGGTCCACAGCATGGACGGCAACGAGACCATCGCCCAGCTCTCGCTGCGCGTGCCGAACCGGCTGGGAGCGGTCGAGTTTCTCGACATCGACAACAGCGATCGCTTCTATGTCCTCGGCGAGAACGTCCCGGACTCGAAACGACGCTCCGCGACCTTCGTGGCGCGCTACGCCTCGAACGGCAAGCTGGAAGGCATCTATGAGCTGCCGCTGGAGGACACCCCGCTGACGCGGCGCTCGGTGACGATCTCCGGCGACGGCGACGTCTACTTCCTGCGCACCAAAGCCGACGCCGTCGACATCGTCGGCGTCGGCTTCCGGCCGCTCCGCAACGCATCGATGGTCGACCTCCGCCAGCCGCGCTCGCCGGCCAAGCATCAGCCCGAGGAGGAGGCCGACGACAAGCTCGATGCGGTGGCAGCCGTGCGGCCCTCCAACCGCCAGCAGACCGTGGAAACCGCCTTCGCCTTCGAGGGCCTGCAATGGAAATTGACGCCGGCGAATTACGGTCCCGATCCGGACATGTCCTGCAGCGGCTACAGCCGCATTCGCCGTCCCTGGTACCTGCAGGGCAAGCTCAACCAGGAGGTCCGCGGCGTGCCCTATTGCTGGGGCTGCCACGGCTCGCTGGCGAATTTCCGTCATCGCATCGAGGCCGGGACCATGGCCGGGAACGTCTGCACCCGCAACGCGCCGCGGGCCGACGTCGCGGGCGTGGACTGCTCCGCCTTCGTGAGCGCGGCCTGGGGCCTGTCGGTCCACTACACCACCGCCGCGATTCCGGCGATCGCCAAGCGGCTGGAGAACCCGTGGGACCTGAAGCCCGGCGACGCGCTGAACAAGCCGGGGTCGCACGTCATGCTGTTCCTGCGCTTCACCCCGGACCGCAAGGCCGAGGTGATGGAATCGTCGACCGGCGGCTGCAACGGCCGCGTCTGTCGCAACGTCTATCCGTTGTCCGCGCTGCTCGAGCGCGGCTACCTGCCGGTGCGGTTCCGCGGCCTGGCCGAGGACCAGACGGCGGTCGCAGCGAACGCCTATCAGGACGAGGACGCGCCGAGCGGGCGCTCGAAACGGTCGCGAACCGCGAAGCGATGAATGAACCGCGAGAAGATTTCGTCGAGGAATGAACCATGCCGTCTTGGAAGATCGTCTTCACCGCCGTACTGATTTCCGCGTCGGCTCTTCATGTCGAACGCGCATCGGCGGCGGCAGCATTGCAGCTCAGCAATCCCGACGGCGGCGAGATTCGCGCGCTCTCGATCGGCATCGACGACTATCAGCACGTCAAGAAATTGAGGGGAGCAGCCGCGGACGCTCGCGACATCAATTCCAGCCTGAAGGCCATGGGTGTCCGCGACGCCACGACCCTGATCGACGGCCAGGCCGACCGCCAGAGCGTGCTGCGCGAGATCAGCGCGATGGTCGGCCGCACCGCGAGCAACGACATCGTGATCCTCTCGATCGCCGGACACGGCTCGCAGGAACCCGAGCGCATCAAGGGATCGCAGCCCGACGGCATGGAGGACGTGTTCCTGCTGCCCGGCTTCGAGACGACTCCGGCAGGCTCGCAGCAGCGCATCCTCGGGGGCGAGTTCAACCACTTCATCCGGCAGTTCGAATTGCGCGGCGCCAAGGTCATCTTCGTCGCGGATACGTGCCATGGCGGCGGCATGGTCCGTGACATCGATCCGCGTGCCGCCGAGATGAGTTTTCGCGAAATTCCGCGCTACACCCTGCTGGTCGACCAGCTCAAGCCGGTTTCCGCTCCGAGCGATCCGCGCTCGGAGCTCGATCTCGACCGGACCGCCTTTCTCGCCGCGGTCGATCGCAGCACCAAGGCGCCGGAAGTCCGCATCCCCGGCACGGAGGGACTGCGCGGCGCGCTGAGCTATGCCTTCGCCCGCGCCATCGAAGGCAGCGCAGACACCGATCGCGATGGCAAGGTGACGCTCAAGGAGCTGTTCGCCAACATCCGCCAGGTCGTCTACCAGCTCTCCGACCAAAGGCAGGACCCGGTGACGATCACGTCTCCGAACCGGTCGCTCGATGCCGACGTCGCGTTCGGCCTCACCCGCGGCGTGACGCTGATCCAGGGACCGATCGAGGTCCCGCAGGCCCCGCCGCCAAAATCAATCGCATCGGCGTCGCTGCCGGCTGCCGCGAATGTCGCCACAGCCGGCACCGCACCGGTGCCCGCCGCGGGCCCGAAGCAGCCCGCCACGGAGCGAAGCGGCGTGCCGATCCGGCTCGCGGCGCTCGATGGCAAGACCAGCTACTTTCCCAGCCTGATCGCCCAGGACGCGGCGATCAGGCCCGTGCAGCCGACGGACAATCCCGATCTGATCTGGGATCCGGCGTCGCACGACGTGATCGCCTGGGGCGACGTCGTGGCCTATGGCGTCAACCTGCCCGATCTGCCGACCGTCATCGACCGCACGGCGGCGATCCGGACCCTGAAGGGCATGGCGACGCGATCTCCCCAGGTCATGCGGGTGTCGCCGGACGATCGGCTGCACCACGACAAGGAGACGGTCGATATCGATCTGTCCGACGTCGCCGGACGCGCCGTGGTGCTGTTCAACGTCTCCGGCGACGGCTCCATCCAGCTGCTCTATCCGCTCGGCTCGGATGCCTCGCTGCCACGATCGACCAACCTGCGGCTTCCGCTGCGCGTGGGAACGCCCTACGGAGCCGAGCAGGTGGTCGCGGTGACCTCGCAGCAGCGGATGGTCGACCTGGAGGAAGTGCTTCGGCAGATGAACCACCGCCGTGCCTCCGCGCGCGTCATCAGGAGCCTGGAGCAATACATGCCCGCCGATGCCCGCATCGGCTCGGTCGGCTTTTTCAGCGTGCCCTGATCCCATGCCGCGGAGAGCCTCGATGCGGACGAGCGGATTGGCATGGCGCCTCGGCGTTGCAGCCTTGTTTGCCGGCATCGTCGCCGGCGCCTCCGCGGCCGACCGGGACGGTGCCGTCGCCGGCATGCCGAATACGGCAAGACTGTCGTTGCGGATGAACCATGACCGTTCGGTCCCCATCGGCACGAAGCTCTCGTTCCGGATCACGGCGAAAAAGCCGGGCTATGTGCTGCTGATCGACATCGGCGCCGATGGCCGGATGTCCCAGATATTTCCCAGCCCCGAGATGCTGACGCAATCCCGGGAGGCGGCTGCGAATTTCATCAAGCCCGGCGAAGAGCTGACGATCCCGAGCCCGGCGGCCCGGAAGCGCGGCTTCGAATACGTGGTGACGCCGCCGACCGGGGAAGCAGCGATGGTCGCCGTGCTCAGCGACCGCCAGGTCCAGCTTCTCGACCTGCCCGACGATGCGCAGAAGCCGCGGAGCGAAGCGGACAACATCAATTACCTCGCGGAATGGACCAAGGAATTGCGCGTGCCGGATGCCGAGACCGGCAGGCTGCGGCCGAGCAACTGGTCGTTCGATGTCAGGCCCTATTCCATCAGCCCGTGAGCGACGCCCGGCTGCCCGGCGCCGTCCCCGGCCACCGGCATGCCGGGTCTTTCATCCAGGATGAGTAAAGGAGTGATCATGGACCGGCAGAAATTGAAATCGCACGCGATCGCTGTGGCCGGCGCCACGATGCTGACGGCCATGACCCCCGTCCGTGCCAATGATTCCGCTGCCGAACTCTCGATCGGCGGGCTCAAGTTCGTCCGCACCAACGCGGTCGCGATGGAGAGCGAGGATCTGCACATCTCGCTCGACCGCGTCACCGTGCGCTATCAGTTCGTCAACACGGCGCGAAAGCCCGTGACGCTCACCGTGGCCTTTCCGCTGCCCGACATCGACCTTTCGGAAGTGGAGAACGTCGCGCTTCCCTCGGCCGATCCGGTCAATTTCGTCGACTTCGAGACCAGGATCGACGGCGCGCCGGCGGAATTCCGGATCGACCAGCGCGCTATGGTCGGCGACAGGGACGTCAGCGCCCTTCTCACCCAGCTCAAGCTGCCGCTGCTGCCGATCGGAAGCCGGGAGATCCGCGTCGCCGAGCTGCCCGAAACCACACGAACGCAGCTCACCGATCAGGGCTTGCTGATGCCCGCGGGCACCAACGAGAAGGGCCGCCAGCAATATGCCGTGGCCTGGATTGCGAGGACATCCGCCGTCCGCCAGCAGACCTTTCCTCCGCACCACAGCGTCGTGGTCGAGCACCGCTACAAGCCGAGCGTCGGCACCAGTCCCGATACGATCCTGCGCGAGGCGTTCCGTTCCAACCGGTCGCTCGGCTCCGAGGTGGAACGCTACCGAAAGGAATACTGCGTCTCGGACGCCTTCCTGTCCGAGCTCGACAAGCGCGCGGCAAGCGCGGGCCGCGACGCCGCGATCGGGGAACGGCGGATCAACTACGTGCTGAAGACCGGCGCCAACTGGGCGGGCCCGATCGACTCGTTCAAGCTTTCGATTGATCCCGGCGCGAAGGACCGGCTGGTCAGCTTCTGCCCGGGCGCGCTGAAGCCAACCGCGCCGAACGCGCTGGAATACACCGCCACCGACTTCAAGCCTGAGACCGATTTGAAGATCCTGATCGTCGGCCGCTTCTGACCGTCGCCTGTGATGCTTCGCCCGATCAGCGTGCGAGGTGCGCTCCCTCTCCCCGCAGGCCGCATGACTATCGCATATGGAGGGCTATCGCATATGGGAAGAGTGGAGCGGTTGGGCTCACCCTCCCCTGGAGGGCAGGGTTATCGCATATGAGCTCGAGCCATCGGCACGACCGGTCACCCTCCCCCTCCAGGGGAGGGTGACGCATCGGTCGTGCCGATGGTTCGAGCTCGTACGCGATAGCCTGCCACAGGTGGGAGAGGTGCACTGAATCGCGGCAACCAAATTCGTCCCTCGTTCGACCTATTGATTTTCGTTCTTGATCCGAAAGTAGCGCGCTGACGTGGCCATCGTGACGTTGTTGCGCCGGGCCTCGCTGATCGCCTGCAGGAAAAACGTGTCGGCGGCCATGGGCCTCGGCTGCCGCAGGGAATCGAGCACCTGCGGCGTCGCCACGGCCATGACCAGTTGCGGGCTGTCGCCGCCGCCGCTGCGCCGGATCCCGATCGAGAACGACAGCGAGTCGGTGCCCGGTTTCAGGAGATAGGACAGGTTCTGCACCTCGCCGCCGTCGGACACCAGCAGCAACTCGACGACGCGGTTGGCGAAATTCTCGATGGAGCCGCTGAGCGCCTCCCCGTTCCGGACCTCGACGGAGTCGAGATTGATGCGCGGCGCCCGCGCCATGTTGCTGCCGAGCTGGCCGAGAAACCTGATCGCCGGACACTGCGCCGGCGTCACCAGCCGGACGCCGATCGACGCCTCGAAGCCGAAGTCGCGCCGGAAGCTCCTGTCGAGCGTCTCGAAGGCGGGAATCGACGCGCCGAAGCCCTCTATGACCGCCGCGCTCGCGCTGATCGCAACCGGAAGAGCAAGGAAGCACTCGCCTCCGTCATACTGCTCGACATAGCGGCGGATCCGATCGGTGCGGGCAGCCGTATCGCCCGCCGGCGGCACGGGGGCCGTCGGCCGCAACACCGGCAGCGACGGCTTCGGCTGCTGCAGGTCCGCCTGGGATTTCTCGCCGAAGGCCGGCAAGGGCGGAGGCTTGACCAGGACTGGCGCCGACCAGACCAGCGCGTGGAAGGAATAGGCCGCCGCGCCGGTCACGGCGACAAGGATGCTAGCTGCGACACCCCACCAGATCGAGCGACGGCGCGGGGCCGCCGCTTTCGCCCACTCGGGCCGCCGCACCGAAATCTCGGTGCGCTCCAGCCGCCCGAGGGCCGGCGGCCGTGCCGCGCCCCGCCAATCGGCAATCTCCGCCATGGTCGCAGGCCGGTGCGCGGGATCCGGTTGCAGCATGCGTTCGAGCAGCGGGCGGATCCTGAGATCGATACCGCCGAGGTCGGGCACGCGCCGACGCTTTTCGACCAGTTGCAATTGGCTGCCGCCCATGTCGAGCTTCCGTCCGGTCAAGGCCTGGAACAGCAGCAGGCCGAGACTGTAGATGTCGGACTTTGCCGTGACTTCCCCGCCGTAGAGGCCGACCTGTTCCGGCGAGACATAGTTGTCCTTGCCCGCGAATCCGGAGCCGATGATGGTCTTGTCATCGAGGCGGGTGGAGCGGGCGATGCCGAAATCGATGATCTTGGCCCGCGTCACGTCGCCGAGCGGGACGATGATGTTGTCGGGAGACACGTCGCGATGGATGATGCCGCGCTCATGCGCTGCATGGAGTCCCGAGGCGATGCGTCGCATCAATCTGACCAGCGCCTCGAAGGTGAGCGGGCCGTCGGCGAGAACGTCCGACAACGACCGGCCGTCGATGAATTCCATGGCCAGATAGGGCCGCTGCAGCGACGGCTCGACCGAGAACAGGAAGTAGCGCACGATTGCGTCGTGCAACAGATGATGAAGCGCCGCCGCCTCCCGCTTGAACAGCGCCAACGCGGCCTCGTTCTCCGCCATCTCCGGCAGCAGCATCTTGATCGCCACGGTGGCGCCGGTCTGGATCTCATGGCACTTGTAGACTTCGCCCATGCCGCCGGCGCCGATCATCCGATCGATTTCATAGATGCCGTTCAGGCGCGTCCCGGGCGCCACGCCGCGATACGCGGTCCGAAACGACTCTCCGGGATTCATGACCGCCATACTCCGGAAGCCCTGGTGGCAGGCGTGTTCGTCGGCTCGCATGAGCGGAGCGCGGCCGCCAGCAGCCGAACGATCACGACCGTCACATTGTCCAGCCCGCCCCGATCGAGCGCGAGCGCGAGCATCTGCTCGCAGGCGGCTCGCGCGTTGCGGTCCGACGCGTATTGGAGAATCTCCTCGTTGCGCAGGTGCCGGGTCAGGCCATCGCTGCAGATCACGAAGACGTCGCCCGGGTCGACCGAGCCGGTGACCACCTCGAGCTCCAGATCCTCGGCGACGCCGACCGCGCGGGTGATCACGTTATTGGGCCAGTTCGCCGCGTCCTGGCGGGAGAGCGCTCCGGCCGCGACCAGCTCCTCGAGCTCCGTGTGGTCTCGCGAGAGCTGCCGGATCGCGCCGCGCTTGATCAGGTAGACCCGGCTGTCGCCGGCCCAGACGCAGGCATAATGCCTGTCACGAATGAGCAGAACCGCCGCGGTGGTGCCGATCGTCGCGCCGCGGCGGCTGCGGCTCAAGGCCATGATCTCCTGATTGGCACGGAAGATCCGGCTCTCGCACTGTTCCAATAGATCGCGCGCTGCCGCCGGCTGCTCGATCGTGTCGAGCGATTCGACCAGGATCCGGCTCGCCAACTCGCCGGCCTCGTGCCCGCCCATGCCGTCGGCCACCGCCCACAATCCGGTGTCGGTGCGCACGAGGCACGAGTCCTCATTGCGCTCGCGCACCTTGCCGGCATGGGTCGCGCTGCCAACGTCGAAACTCAAGGGCGGTACTTCCATCTGCCTGCGTCACCTCGTTTCGCGATCTGGAAGGTCGATCCGGGCTTTCACGTCGGATGGACGGCCGGGCCCAGATCTCCGGTCAGCAGCGCGCCATAGCGGTACGGATCGGGCAGGCCTCGGCAGCTCAGGGCCAGCGGCGGGAAATCGCCGCCGCCGACCGTCCACCAGAAGCTGGCGGCGGCATAGGTCGCAGGGCTTGCGGCACGAAGCGCCGACAGCGCCAGCGCGAAATCCGTTCCCGCCATCACCATGCCCGCCATGTCGTCGCCGAGCGGCACGATGCCCGGCTCTGCGGCAGCACAGGGTCTCGTCGGTGGCGCCGGCAACGCATCCAGGCGGGACGCGATGTCGTCGAATGCAACATCCTGCGCCAGCGTCGAGAGCACGAATTTCTCCGCGGCGCCGAACCACTCCTCCAGCGCGTCGGCGTCCGGCGGCGAAATCGCGGCGCCGGGCTCCGCTGCCGCGTGCAACGTCAGGGGATAATAGCGCCCCATGCCGTCGAGCGACGACATCATCACACCCGCGACCGTGGTGCCGCAAATGCCGGCGCCGAGCCAGAACCGCCATAGCGGCGCGGTGAGAAACGCCTTCTGCCAGCGGTCCCCCAGTTGATGGCGGCTCGCCGACAGCGAGGCCTGCACCCAGGGCTCCCAGGCTTCGAGAAAGCTTCGTGGCGTCGCCAGCGCGATGAAATCGCGCTTGGCGCCGAGTTTTCCGAACAGACCGCAGCGCATGACTATGCTCAAATTGCGTTGGGACAGCGAAACTCCCTGAGCTTCGCCAGGTTGAGTGGATTGCGGACCGAGCCCGTCGAGATCTGATAGTTGAGCTCCTGGCCGGCCACGATGAAGCTCGCGTTCGCGGTCTCGCCTTTGGCACTGAGCGAGCCGGCCTCCAGCATCCGGAACATCGACCAGGGACCGGTTCGTTCGAGCACCGAGGGCGGTCCGCCGTCGCTCGAGACCGAGATCGCGGTCCGGGACGAAGGACCGGGCCACTGCACCGTCGCCGGCGCGGCGCTCGCGGGCGACGCGCCGATCGCCGGCGCGCTCGGACTGGCGATCACGGCGCCGCCGATCTCCGTCTTGATGTCGACACCCGAAGCGGCGCTGCGCGGCGGGCTGATCGACAGCGATACCACGGGCATGCTGCCGCCGGTCTGGAAGAACGCGTCCCTGATATAGGCGGCGTTCTGGAACTGCTTCAGCGTGTCCGGCGAAAGCGAGCGGCCGACGGGACTGTCCTTGCGCCAGACCCAGTCGGGCCGCGACGTATCCGCATAGGGCGCAAGCGACTGGGAGAAGAACCGGTCCATGATCCCGTTCGGGCTGAACAGCTTGGCGAAATCGCCGATCGCGACCTCCTGGCTGCTGCCCCGCACGAAAGGATAGCGACTGGCGACCGTCTGCTGGCAGACCGGGGTCACCTGGTCGCGCAGCGATTGCTGCAACTCTCCCGCGGTCGAAGCCGCGATGCTGCCTTCGAACTCGGCGGCCGCGCCGCGGAGCATGTCGGAGAAAGGCGGCGGCATCCGCGCCGCATTGTTGCGCAGCGCAGCCACCTGCGGCTGCAGCGACGCCGTCGCCTGCGCCGTCATCTGCGGATTCTCGACGATCAGGGTGAGGTTCTGCGCGATGTCGTTCAGATTGGCGACGACCGAATCGATCGGCCGGCGGGTGCTGTCGCCCTCCAGCACCGAATGATAGGGCTTGAACTGCGCCTCGATCGCGGCCCCGGGCGTGCCGTCCTGGGTGTTGAACAGCGCTGCCGACGGCCGCGTAAGCGCGTCGGCCTGCGCCGGCGGCTTGCCGGACTTGGTCCGCTCCTTGGTGAGCGCGGTTTCGTCGCGGATCGATTCGAGGAGCTGGCGCAGCGGCGATGTCGGCGCCGACAGCGCCCGCATCGCGTCGTATTTGGGCTTGTCCGCCAGCAGCTTCTTCAGGCGGAAGCTTCCCAGCGCCGTACGCCAGGTGAGGACGAAATCGTTGGAATAGACGTTGAGGAGATCCTTGGGCAACGCATCATATTGCTGGCCGATCGCGGCCTGCTGTCCGGCCTCGCCGAGCACCCAGCGATCGCGATTCATCCGTTCCGACAATCCGGCGAGCTTTGCGATGAAGAGCTGCTGGAAGCCGTCATAGGTGAAGAAGGCGGGAACGCGGATGCTGTCGAGCGGCTGCCCCGTCATGCCTTCGAAGACGACGGAAGCATCGGGACCGGCTTTGCGCGCCACGATCCAGTCATCCGCCGCGGAAGCGCGCGCTTCCGATTTCAGGAACTCGTAAGCCCGCTCGGCAACGCTGAGACGGGCAAGCGAATTCTGCGCCTGGCGGATCAGGCGACCGTCGAGCTCGACCAGCGGCGGCTGTCCGCTGTCCAGATCGAACATCGCGGCGAGATGGTCGTCGAGCAGCCGGCGTCCCTCCGTGTTGGCCGCGCCCGGATAGAGATTGTCGGTCCAGTCCCGCTGCATCCAGGATCTGATCAGGGCGCGATCCGGCGGATGCTGGCCGCCGAGCATCAGATAGACCTTCAACGCTTCGTAGACGAAGGCCGGCTCGTCGATCTTTGCGTTGAGCTGCTCCTCCAGCCGGTACAACAGGCGCGGCCGGAACATGCGCTCGAGCGCGGTGTGATAGGCCGCATTCGACGCCGACAACAGCCTCTGGTGCTGGCCGAGCCCATAGCGCTCCGACAACGGCACCTGCCTGTCGCGCGTCGCGTAGCCTGCCGGCGCATTGCGCAGGCGATGCAGCAGCGGCAGGATCCTGTCGAGGTCGTGGTCCGCGATCAGGGTCTGCTTGATCGGCACCGACCCGGCCGAGGCATAGTCGCCGTCGACCTGCACGGACTGCTCGATCAGGTCGGAGTTCTTCTTGTAGCTGGTGAGCCAAGCGACGCTCAGTCCGAGCGCGCACAGCCCGATCAGCGACAGCGCCGCGGTCTTGATGATCAGCGCGCGCCGCACCGCGGCGCGGTCCGTGGAAACCCAGTCGGCTTCGCCGATGATGACCTTGGTGATCAGGTTGGTGAGAAAGAAGCTCTTGCCCGATCCCTGATAGGTCCCAGCCGCGACCTCCTCCGCACCGAACGTGCGCGCCAGCGTCCCGATCAACTGATCGATCGGCGTGCCCTGCTGCGTTCCCGAGGTGAAATAGAAGCCGCGCAGGCTGGCGTTGACGTGATAACGGGTCGGCTCGAAGATCCGGTTGAGGAAATCGTGGATCTGTGGCTTCAGCCGCGCCATCTGAGCCGCGAAGCCGAAGAGCTGGACCCGATGCGGCGGCGCCGGCTCGTCCTGAAGCCGGTCAAGCGTGTCCTCGCTGAGGCGTTCCAGCAGGAGATCGAACTCCTGGGGAACGTCGCCGATCAGATTCCTGTTCTTGTCGGCGGTCTGGAACGTCGCGCCCCAGACCTGCCGGCGGCTGGCCTCGTTGAGGTGGCCGAAATATTCCGAGAAGCCCGCGACCAGATCGGCCTTGGTGAACAGAGCATAGACCGGAAAGCGCACCTTGAGCCGCTCATGCAGCTCCAACAGCCGCCTGCGGATCGCTTCCGAATGGGCTGCGAGGTCCTGCCGCGACAGCGTGAGGATATCCTCGATGCTGATCGCGACCAGCACGCCATTGATCGGCTGCCGCGGCCGGCTCTTCTTCAACAGGTCGAGGAAGGAGAACCAGCTTTCCTTGTCGCTCCGCGCATCGGAATCCTGCGTCGTGTAGCGTCCTGCGGTATCGATCAGGACGGCCTCTTCGGTGAACCACCAGTCGCAGTAGCGCGTACCGCCGATGCCGGCGACCGCGGCCGGCGTCGCGCCACGCGCCAGCGGGAATTTCAAGCCGGAATTGACCAGCGCCGTGGTCTTGCCGGCGCCGGGAGGACCGATGATGACGTACCATGGCAGGTCGTAGAGATAGCCCGACTTGTTGCCGCTCGCAGCCTTCAGCGTCGCCAGCGCGTCCTTCATGCGCTCCTTGAGCACAGGCTCGTCGCTCGCGGCCTGCTCGTCGCCGCTGATGCCGTCCGCGATCTGCTTCGCGGCCTTGCGGCGCTTGAAAAGGGTGAAGCCGGCCATGCTTGCGGCGCCGGCGACGAGGAGCACGACGACGATTTCGCGAAGAATGTAATTTTCGAGCGGACGCCAGCCGCCGATGGAGATGAAGGGGCCGGCAAAGTAGACGACGGCCGCCAGCGAGGCGAGCCCCAGGCCGCTCAGGACGATACCGACGATCCGCCTTGAAAGCATGCGATCCACCTTCGGCTACTCGCTGCGTTCGATGAAGATTTCGACGCGCCGGTTCCTGGCGCGCCCCTCTGGTGTCGTGTTGCTGGCGATCGGGGCGTCTGGCCCCTTGCCCTCGATCACGAACCGGCTCGAATCGGTGAGGCTCGGCTTGAGCACCGCAGCGACGGCGTGCGCGCGCTCGACCGAAAGCTCGAAATTAGTGGGGAAGCGGACGGTGTGCATCGGCGAATTGTCGGTATGACCGACGATCTTGATGCGGCCGGGCTCCCTGTCGAGGGTGGCGGCGACGCGCGCTGCGACCGGTTTGAAGGCGGCGAGCACCGTGGCCTCTCCCGATTCGAACAGGATGAGATCGCAGACCCGGATGACGATGAAGCTGCCGGCGTAGTCCGCCGTCATCGCGCACGCGGTCTTCTCCGCCGCCAGCGCGCTGCGGATCCGCTGCAGCTGGGTGATGCGCTCGGGAGACGGTGGTGGCGGCGGCGGAGGCGGCGGGGCGATCACGCGGCGCTTCACTTCGATCGGATCGGCGGGGTGCAGCGCCAGCGCCACCGCGGCGGCATTCTCGGCGCCGGCCGACAGCAGCGCTCGCAAGGTGAAGTAGCCCGCCATCAGCAGGGCCGCGACGACAGCGGCGACCATCCACACCGGCACGCGCACGCGTTGCCGCCGATTCGCCAGCTCCTGGCCGCGCCAGTGCGGCGACAGATCGGCGTCGGTTTTCGGGCGAACCCGGCGCAGCGTTTCGTAGAGATTGCGCTGGATCACCTGCAGGCTGGCGACGCCGTTCGGCTGCGTGCGGTGCATGCCCTGGAAGCCGAGCGCCAGGCAGGCATGCTGCAGCTCGAGCACCGGATAGTTGACCAGCGGATCGGCCTTGAGACGGTCGAGGATCTCGAAGAACCTCACGCCGCCGACGCGCTCGCCGAAAAAGCGGCTCAGCATCGAATATTGCGTCCAGACGTGACGTTCGTCGGTCGGAATGTGCTGCACGATATCGTCGGCGGTCGCGCACAGCACGTATTTCGCGGTGTTGGCCTGCTCCTCGGAGATGCCGGCCGAGCGGATGTCGGTCTCGAAGAATTTCACGGCGTCGGCGACCTGCTCCATCAGATGGGCGAACGACGCGCGCATCAGCGCGATGCGCAATCGGCCGAGCAGTTGCAGGAGCGGCCCGGCAGCGCGCATGATCGGATTGGCGTTGGGTGCCGCCAGTTCGTCGACGCGCAGCATCGGCCCGCTCGGCGCCGCGACCGGCATCGGCTGCGGCGCCGGTGGCGTCGAGACCCACGCCTCAGGCGCGGCGGTGACAGGTGGAGAGGCATAGCCGGACGCCTGCGGCGAATAGGCCGAGGACGGGCTGATCGACGGCGGCGTCGGGGAATACGCCGGTCGCGGTGGCGTCCGCCCGGGCTCGGCTTGCGGCGGACCGGGATCGGGCGCCTGCGGCAGCCTGCCGCCAGGATTGGGACGTATCACCGTCCGCTCGACGCGGCCGAACGGATTGGCCGGTTTGTTCCTGTCGTTCATTGGCGGTTTTCCAGAATCGCCCACAGATGCAATTCGAGCTCCGGCCACTCACCCGAGAAGTGCATGCCGATCGACGCTGCCGTGCTGTATTCCGGCCACAGCGGCGATTTGCGATCGAGGTAGAAATAGACGTGATCGGTGATGGCGCGGATGTGAGGTGGTGGCGTCGGCAGATGCACCAGCGGCACGCCCGGCAGGTTGGCATGCACGATCTCGTTCATCTTGGTGTTGGGCCCGACCTTGAACAAATGCGGAAAGTCGTTCTGGATCTCGACCAGCGGACGGCGTGCGGCGACCTCGAGGACCAGCGTGGCAGTGCGGAACAGCGAGCGGTCGCGAATCGGCGATGAGAATGCGTTCGGCCTGAGCTGGATGATCTCGAGCCGGATCGCGCGCCGGCCGAGCTGCGCACTCAGGAAATCCTGCAGATCGCGCATCACGGGTCCGAAGACGTTCTCGAGGTCATCCTGGTCGTACCGCGGATAGACGCGGGCGCGTCGCTCGGCGGTGGCGAAGGTCGCAAGCTCGCCGACGAGCCTCAGGAATTCCTCGAACAGCCGCTCGGGGTGGACATAGCTCGAGCCCTGGAGATGCCTGAGCGCCGCGACGTGCCGATTGAGCAGTTGCAGGACCAGATATTCGACGCTCTGCAGGCCGCCGCCCGCCGTCGGGTCGGCCGCGTAGCGCGCGAGCTCCTCGAGCTTGTTGTCGATCCAGCCGAGCGCCCGATCGATCCAGCCTTCGACCGCGGGATGGGCGTGACACACCAGGACCGGCGGGACATATTTCTCGTCGAACACGATGGTCTTGTCGCGGACCTCGGTGATCCGCGCGATGCCGAGGCTGATGTAGCCCGACTTGGCGGTCCTGCGCAGCTCGAAGCCGAGGCGCGGGAACGCCACGTCGATCTCCTCCTCGACCCGCACGGTCGACGAGGAATCGATGAAGGTCTCGGCGCCGACGACAAAACGGCTCGCGCTCTCCGACTCCTGGTCGTCGATTTCACGCGTGTTGACGGAGGCGATCGGCATCGAAAGCCAGACGATCTGGCCGGCCGCCGTCTCCGGCACGGCAATCGCCGCAGGCAAGGGACTGTCGGCCGGGATGTTGAAGGGCGCGCCGTCCGGCATCACCCCGGCGGCTCGCCGCAACGCGAACTTGCTTTGCTGGGTCAGATCGCGATCGATCTCGAGCTCGGAGAAGCCCCATGGATACGGCGTGGCGGATCGCACCCGCGATTCGAGCAGGTGCTCATGATAGCGGTCGTTCTGCTGCAGGTGATGCGGCCTGAGGAAGAGGCCTTCCGACCACGCCACCTTGGTGTACCAGGACATTATCGGATCTTTCGAAAATTGCCGGACATCTTCATTCGCCGCCGTAACATCGCGCAAAGTAATTCATGAACGCGTCGAGCATCCCGTTGTCATGACGCCCGGCCTGCG
>NZ_JAFAVV010000392.1 GCF_019242285.1 Bradyrhizobium sp. | reverse complement strand
CGATGCCGGGCCGCCGCTCGATCCGCCGCATCACCTCCTCGGCGTCCTTCAGATGCGGGATGACGCGCGGATGCGCGAAGTTCGTCACCTCGATGACGGGAAGCCGACCTCGGAAAGGCGGTCGACCATCCGCACCTTGACCTCGGTATCGACCCAGCGCGGAAAGCTCTGCAGGCCGTCGCGGGCGGCGACGTCGACCACGGTGATTCTTTTCGGGACATGGGGCACGGCGATCGCTTGATGAGAGCAAGAAGGAATTAACGTATACGTTAACGCATCCCCAGACGAGCCGTCAAACGGGCATGACGCCGCGTTGCCGCGACGCGAATACGCCCGGATTGTTCGGATGGACCGCCCTCGAAAATGCCGAGGGCGCAGGGAAGACCGGGTGCCGACCGCACCCATGGCCCGCCTGCAACAAGGAAAGCAGGCGGCAGTCACCACAGGTACGAGCCGATCATCCGGCCTTCCCTGCGCAACGGTTTTAACGGTTTCCTCCGCGCTCTCCCCGAGGACCGGGCTTTCTTGCCCCCGTCACTCGCAAGATCATCGGTCTTTGCGAGCTTGACACCAGCGTCGGGATGTCAGGACCACACGGCTTCGCCGTCCGCAGCCATCCCGTTCGTCTGACAGGCCGGCTGCGTCCATCGCATCCTGCCCCGCGTTTCGTGACGATCGCGCGTGCGCCCCTCGTGCCGGGACAGGACGGGCGCATTATGCCTCTGATTTGGGTCGGCGTCAAGGGCGCTTCCGAAAATCGGAAATTGCGGGCTGCGGCGAATTGGCGCGACGGGCAGATGCCCGCGTTGACGATCGGGGATGAGGCGCGTCATCGCAAGACGATAGACCCAACATCAATCCTGCGTTGCTGGATTTGCATAGCGCACGCTTTGCATGTCTAACTGTCGCGGAGACCGACGGGCGCAGTCAGTAATCCATGGTTGCTTCAGCATCATTCAAGTTTGACGAGGTAGGGGTCTGGTCCGAGCTCAAACTTGGGATCGTCGAGAAGTATGGCGCAGCCTACACCAAGGCCTTTGGTCGCCCGCGACCGAATCAACCAAGGCTGAAGAAATACTATGTCGATGCCTTTAGCGGCGCTGGCGTCCACGTTTCCAAGCGTAGCGGGAAGCAAATCGAAGGCAGCCCTGCGAGAGCGCTGAAGATTTCCCCGCCATTCGACGGATTTTTCTTCATCGACATGAACGAGCGAAAAACAGCACACCTCAAGTCGCTATGTGCCGGACGCCAAAACGTTCATATCGAGACTGGAGATGCTTCCAGATACCTCATCGACAGGCTGTTACCTACGATCAAGTACGAGAACTACAATCGAGCACTTTGCCTGTTTGATCCGTACGGATTGCATTTGGAGTGGCGAGCGATGGAGATGGCTGGGCGGTCCGGTGCGATCGACATGTTCCTCAACTTCCCCGTCATGGACATGAACAGAAACGCGATTTGGCGCAATCCGGCGAGCGTGCCGGAGGAGGGGATTGCCAGAATGAATCTGTTCTGGGGAGACGAATCGTGGCGCAAGGTCGCCCATGTTGAAAATCCCCAGGGGCATCTTTTTGATCCTCCCGACCTCATCAAGCAGGGCAATGAAGCCATTGTCGATGCATTCCGCGAACGGCTGAAAAAGGTTGCCGACTTGCTTTTGTCGCCGATCCGCTGCCAATGCGAAACAGCACCAACGCGGTAGTATACTATCTATTGTTCGCTTCGCAGAAGCCGGTTGCCGAAAGGATCATCAGAGACATCTTCGCAAGATATCGCGGAGTCCGTTAGACCGATGCCGTCGATGGCATGCCGTCGTAGGTCGTGTCGTCAAGCAGGCGCCCCGCCGCCTTCTTGTTCTTGCCGCCCCATTGCTTGAAGAAGAACGCAGTGCCGAACCGCAGGCAAGCTTCTTGAATTCCACGCACCCACTTCTCGTTCATCGGTCGGGCGCGTGGTCCACTCTCGCCACCGACGATCGCCCAATGAATATCGGTCAAGTCGGCTTCGGTGACCGATCCCAGCAAAGGCTCGAACGAGATGAAGCGCACGACCGATTTCACGCGCCTAAGATCGTCGATGCGGCTAAAATAATCTGAGGTCTCGACGCTTGTTCCGAGCCAGACATTTTGAAGCAGTGGAAAGGCCGCAGTGGTTTCCGCCATCCTGTCCGGCCGTTTGGTGAGGATTTGATAGGTGTGCTGCGGAGTCTCTTCCATCGTTCGCCAGACCGCGCGCACGAAGTCCGATGGAACGTCGGCATGAAAGAGATCGGACATTGAATTCACGAAGATCTGCCGCGGCTTTTTCCAAGCCTTCGGTATATCGAGGGCCTTCCGGTCCAGGGTGATCTTGCCGGTCCATACAGCGCGATTGCCGCTCTTGCGGGTGAGACCACGGTATTTTGCAGTTCCCATGGCCTCGAGCCGCGCGGCCATGCGCATGGCGTAGCAGTTCGTACATCCGGGAGAGAGGATGGTACATCCCGCCACCGGGTTCCACGTCGCATCGGTCCATTCGATTGACGTTTCAGCCATCGCGAGTTCCTGGTTCGTCAAGTCTGTAGAAGGTTAATCAACGTTTAAAGTGCGTGAATCGTTCGGGGCGTCATTTTAGCATGATGTAGCGCCGCCCGCTCGGAATATCCTTTGCATCATTGATTTTGTTGCCTCGCTCATTCGGGTGGAGGTCGATCTCCGATGCATCAGGTCGTTTTCGCGGGCCGACCGTGCCGAGAGCGCAATCTAGGCAAGACGAAGCAGGATATTTTGGCTTGCGTTGATGTGCTCATGCCCCGAAAGAAGAGTCTGTGTCGCGTCGCGCCGACGAAGGGAACGTAACATCATGGGGACATTCGTCACCAATCTTCATGTCCACCAGGGGAGCCGCGAGCACGTCGTTGCGACGCTCCGCTCCCTTCGGATCGTGCCGGCCTATGTCCGCGGTTCTGGAGACGTCTGGATCAGCATCTTTCCCGAAGCCGCGGATCAGGATGATGCGGCGCTTCCTGAGATGGCCCGTGCTCTCTCAAAGGCGCTGAACCGGCCGGTCATCGCCTTCATCGTTCATGACAGCGACGTATTTCTCTACTGGCTCTACGAGGGTGGCAAAGAGCTGGACCGCTACAATTCGGCACCGGGCTTCTTTACGGACAAGGAAGCGCCGCCCGAAGGCGGCAACCCTGAAAAGCTGAAGGTCTGCAGGCCGCCTAACTTCTCGAAAGACCAGTTGTGGCGACTGCTGCATCCGGAAGAGGTTGCTTCGGAGCAACCAGTCAGGAAGACTGACCGTGCCGCCGTGAGGGATGCGGTGCGGAAAAAGTTGCGCCAGTCTTATCCGGCACTCGCCGCGAAGATGCCAAATCCGCCGAGTCTGGAGGAATTTCTGGCGCAAGCCGAAACGCGGTGGGCCGACATGGAGGGCCCCAATGATGAGCCGCGCTCCGCTGCCAAGGAATTCGTCTTTGCCGAGGACCGGATGGTCGAGCTTGCGAAGCTTCTCGGCATTCCCGACGGACCTGTCATCGACAGCTACCGCTATCTCGTTAACGGCGAGGGTGCGCCGGGGACACTCACTCTGGTGCAGGCCGAGGGCGAAAGCTCTGTCCGAATAGAATAGAAGGACAAATCGGCGATGATGCTGAATGGCGGCGGCGCCCCCGACGCGGTCCGCCGCCGTCGTGTGTCTGTTCTTCCTCGGCCGGCAGTGGCGCGGCCGCGAAATCCGCTCACCGGGTCGAAATCAGCGAACTCCCGAACACGGTCCTCTGCTGCCCGGCGACGATGCCCGATCTCAGCACGATCCGCAGGTAGTAGAGGTTCGTGTTGAAATCGACGACGGAGTTCTCGCACAGATTTCTCTCCGTCGTGACCGTAGACGAATTCTTGGCCTGAATGCCGCACTTCACGGTTTCGTTGCCCGTCGCCTTCGACATTTCGATGAACTCGGACGTCAGTGACGAGCCGATGGGAATAATCGCCCCCGTTCGTTCCTCGGCGCCGCCGGCGGCATCGGCCGCGCCGGCATTGCCCACGACGATGCCGATGCCGCCCTTGTAGGTGATCTCGATGCTGTCGAAGCCTCCCGTCAGTGCAGCGCGCGTGATCCCGCAATACAGCGTGACCGTAGTGCCGGCGCCGGCGGTCACCGCACCCGCGGTGATGGTGAGGCCGGTCTCGCTGACCGGCACGCAGGACGCCGCGTTGGTCGACCAGGCGGTCGCGTCGGCCAGAGCCGCGGCCGGCTGAAAGCCGATGCATCCGGCGACGATCAGGGCTGCTTTCGCTAAGCGCATTGATTGCATGACACCCTCCTGTTCGGAAAATCGCCCGAGTGCCGGCGGACGCGGCCCGCTTCAGAAGCAGCGAAGCCGGCCGCAACAATCTCGGCGAGCGCATGCATTATGCGGCAACTCGACTGCCGAGCCTGTGAATCAGGTCACAGGTCGAGGCCGCCCGCGATCCGCCCTCCAGTCACCTGCAGCGAGCGCGCCGCCCGGTGCAACATAGTTGCCAAGGCAACTAATTCGGCGTATTGCGGGAAGCAACAGCGAGCCAATCGCGTCACCATTCTGGAGGAGCCGTGTCCAGCGGATGGTCGTCCGACTGTCGCCAAGCCGCGTCCGGAGCGGCAGCCGACCGGGCAGGGCGGTCGTCCTCAATGATTGCCGGTGACGGCGCCCAGATTGTCGTGCAGGCGCCGCAGAAGATCGATCAGCAACTCCCGCTCGTCGCGGCTCAGGCAAGACAACAGACGGCGCTCGCGATCCAGCGCCGCCATGATGACCTTGTCGTGCGTGGCGCGTCCCCTTGCCGTCAGCGAGATGGCGTGGGTGCGGCCGTCATTCGCTCCGGTGCGGATCGCGATCAGCCCGCGGCTCTCCATCGCGGCCAGGGCGCGGCTGACCGGGCCCTTGTTGAAGCCGATGACGCTGCAGATGCGCGAGGCCGGAATCCCGGGCTCGATCGCGAGCAGCGCCATGATCCGCCATTCCGTGACGTTGACGCCGAATTCGCGCTGGTAGCGCGCGGTCGCGCTGTTCGACAGCTTGTTGGCAATGAAGGTGACGAGGGCCGGAACGTAACGATCGAGATCGAGCGTCAGACCGGCATGCGCGGTCACCACCTTGTTTCGGGACTGGCTCGACGGCGGGGTCATGTCGGAATCGGGCTCACGGCGTGCGCGAACGAAATAAGGACATGGGCCGGCGCTTCACAAGGCCAAAATGAGGGAGGATTGCCATGAACACATCCGGATCCCCATCGTCGAAAGGCGATCCAGCGGCCGTTCCGCATCTCGATGTCGATCCATTCTCGATGGCATTCTTCACCGACCCGTATCCGACCCACGAAGTGCTGCGGGAAGCCGGACCTGTCGTCCATCTCGACAAATGGAACGTTTATGGCGTCGCCCGCTACGCCGAGGTGCATGCGGTGCTGAACGATCCCGTGACGTTCTGCTCGAGCCGCGGCGTCGGCCTGAGCGATTTCAAGAAGGAGGAGCCGTGGCGGCCCCCGAGCCTCATCCTCGAGGCCGATCCGCCCGCGCATACGCGCACGCGTGCCGCGCTCAGCCGGGTGCTGTCACCCACCGCGATGAAGCAGGTGCGCGACCGCTTCGCCGCGGCGGCCGAGGCCAAGGTCACCGAGCTGCTCGACAAGCGGAGCTTCGACGCGATCGCGGATATCGCCGAGGCCTATCCGCTCTCGATCTTCCCCGATGCGCTCGCGCTGAAGCCGGAAGGGCGCGAGCACCTGCTGCCCTATGCGAGCCTGGTGTTCAACGCGTTCGGGCCGCCGAACCATCTGCGCCAGGAGGCGATCGAGCGCTCGGCGCCGCACCAGGCCTATATCGCCGAGCAGTGTCGGCGCGAGAACCTCGCGCCGGGCGGCTTCGGCGCATGCATCCATGCCGAGGTCGACGAGGGCAGGATCACCGCCGCCGAGGCGCCGCTGCTGGTGCGCTCGCTGCTGTCGGCCGGCCTCGACACCACCGTCAACGGCATCGGCGCGGCGATCTACTGCCTGGCGCGCTTCCCCGAGCAGTGGAAGCTGCTGCGCGACGATCCGACGCTGGCGCGCAATGCGTTCGAGGAGGCGGTGCGGTTCGAGAGCCCGGTGCAGACCTTCTTCCGCACCACGACGCGCGACGTCGAGCTTGGCGGGGCGCGCATCGGCGAGGGCGAAAAGGTCCTGATGTTCCTCGCCGCGGCCAATCGCGATCCGCGGCGCTGGGACAATCCGGACAGCTACGATATCCACAGGCGCACCTCCGGTCATGTCGGTTTCGGCTCGGGCATCCACATGTGCGTCGGTCAGCTCGTCGCGCGGCTCGAAGGCGAGGCGATGCTGGCGGCGCTGGCGCGCCGCGTCGCCGCGATCGAGATCGCCGGCGAGCCCAAGCGCCGCTTCAACAACACGTTGCGCGGGCTCGACAGTCTGCCGGTCACCATCACCCCGGCCTGACGAGGCGCGCGCCGATGCCCACGATCACCTTCATCCATCCCGGCGACGGGGTGACGTCGTCGAGGTGAGCGACGGCGAAAGCGCCATGCGCGGTCGCCGCGACCGGCAGCGACAATGCCAGGGACCTCGTGCCGGAGATGAAGAAGCTCAACGGCAAGGACAAGCTGTTCGGCGAGGTCGCGATCCGGGCCGACGGCGGCGTCGTGCACCCGATGGATCCATTCGAGGTGAAGAAGCCGGAGGAATCGAAATACGCCTACGACTACGACCGGCTGATCTCGACGATTCCCGCCGATCGGGCGTTCCGGCCGCTCGGCGACGGCGAGTGTGCGCTCTCAAATGAGCAGGGAACGCCCGCGTTGCCGGGGCGATGGGCGGCGGGCTCGATCGTCCCGCCGCCGCGCGTCGTCAGGTCACGGCGATGGGCGAGCCCGGCGAGCCGGTGCCGCCGACGATCGGCACCGGCGTGAAGATGTAGACGAACTGATACTTCTTGTCGGCGATCAGCTCGTCGAACACCAGGTTCTCGTGATTGTAGATGCCGTGCTTGGTCTGCAGGGTCGAATGCACCGCGAACGCCAGCGTCTTGTCGGGATTGGGAACGACCTCCACCGCCCAGGTATCGCCGCCGGTCAGGCAGAGGTCCTTCTGGATCACCCAGTCCGCGAGCTCGAGGCCCATGCCGGGCTCGCCGCTGTTGTACTTGTCGTTGTTCTTGCCCCACAGCGAGCTCCAGCCGGTGTGGAAGAAGATCGCGTCGCCCGCCTTGAAGTCGGCCTCCGACATGTTCTGCTTTTGCAGCGCCGCGCGCACGTCGGCCACGCCGATCTCCTCGCCCGCCTCCATCATGCGCCCCTTCACCGCGACCATGTCGATCAGGTGGCCACGGGTGAAGAATGGCTTGCAGTTCTCGACGCCGAGCTTCTTCAGCCCATAGGGATCGCTGAAATCCGAGGCGGCATGGCCGTTGTAGAAATGCATCTGGCGCTTGTCGCCGTCGGCGCCCAATTGAATGCCGATGTGACCGAGGCCGTCGAACTGGGTGCCGACCTGGCCGATCTCGGTGGTCACGAACTCGTCGTGATAGACCATGCGGTTGTCGCCGAACGGGCCGCCGGTCGGGCTGCCCGGAATGCGCAGCGTGAACACGCGCTTGCCGAACAGCGGCATGGTGGACTCGTAGTTGTGGCCGATCTTGTAGACCTTGCCGTCCTTGATCCACTTGATGGCGTCGAGCACCTTGGCCGGCGTCATGTGGTTGGAGGCGCCGGCCTGGTCGTCGGCACCCCATTTCGAGGGCCACCATTTTTGCTCGCTCAGCCTCGGCGGCGACAACGTGTCGGCCTGCGCCGCCGTGATCGGCGCGAGCCCGAACTTGCCATGTGTCGCGCCGGCGACCGCGACCGTGCCGGCACCGGCGAGGCCAGCGGCTTTCAAGAATCCCCGGCGGTCGGTCGACGCCGGTGCTTCATCGTCCAACGGCTTGTTGCTGTCTGTCATGTGTTTCCTCCGCGCGTCCGTTTTCGCTCATCGATCGGCGACGACTTTGACGCGTGACGATGATAGGATGCGGTTGCGACGGCTACAAGGCGATGAGCAGTGCCGCGTCGAGATCGTGGAGCGTGCATTGCAGCGCCGGGGGAAATGCTCATGGGTTTGTTCGATGGCGACGCGTCGGCGTCGCGGCTGCCGGTCTCGGTGATCACCGGCTTTCTCGGCAGTGGCAAGACGACCCTGCTCAACAAGCTGTTGCGCCATGACGGCATGGGCGACAGCGCCGTGATCATCAACGAGTTCGGCGAGGTGCCGCTCGACCATCTCCTGGTCGAGGCGATCGAGGGCGAGGTCGCCATTCTCGCGAGCGGTTGCGTCTGCTGCACGCTGCGCAGCGACCTCGAGCAGACGTTGCGCGACCTGTTGGCGCGGCGAGATCGCGGCGAAGTGCCGGCTTTTTCGCGGATTCTGCTGGAGACGACCGGGCTCGCCGATCCGGCGCCGATCGTTCAGCTCATGCTGAACAACCCGCTGGTCGGCCATTTCGTGCGCCTCGATACCGTGGTGACGACGCTCGATGCGGTGAACGGACACCGCCAGCTCGGCGAGCACGCCGAGGCGGTCAAGCAGGCGGCGCTCGCTGATCGCCTGCTGCTGACCAAGACGGACCTGGCGTCGCCGGAGGCGATCGATCCCCTGCTGCGGCAACTCATCGCGCTCAATCCCGCCGCCGCCCGGTATGTCGTCACCAACGGCGAGATCGAGCCGGACGTGCTGTTCGGTGCGTCACTGTTCGATCCCCGGCGCAAGACCGTCGACGTCCAGCGCTGGATCAATGAGGAAGCCTATCGTGTCGACAATCATGGCGATCACGAAGGCGCGCAGGGCGAACATCATGATCATCATCATGACCACCATCACCATGATGTCCAGGCGTTCTGTCTCGTGAGCGAGCAGCCGCTGTCGTGGCAGGCGCTCTCCAGATGGCTCGACCGGGTGCGGCGCGGCGCAGGGGACGATCTCTTGCGTGTGAAAGGTATCCTGAACCTGAGCGGCGAGGCCGCGCCGGTCGCCATTCACGGCGTGCATCACGTCTTCCATCCGCCGGTGCAGCTCGATGCGTGGCCGGATGCCGACCATCGCTCGCGGATCGTGTTCATCGTCCGCGGGATCGCGCGCGCCGAGCTCGAGGCGAGCTTTCACGAGCATGTGGCCGGCGCACCGAGCTGACGTCTGCTGGTTCCTGGTCAAGACCGGGTCGGAAAACTCACGTCCGCACGGGGTGCGCTCAGGGAGCGCCCCCCTGCATGCTGCTCTAATCTCGCCACGCACGAAAGCCGTGCGCGGCTACGCCGCCAGCGCGGTGCGGATCATCCGCGCCAGGTCGGCGCTGACATAGGGTTTTGCCAACAGCAGCACGCCGGCATCGAGCCGACCGTGATGCACGATGGCGTTCTCGGTATAGCCTGACGTGAACAGCACCTTGAGCCCGGGACGGCGTTGCTGCGCCTCGGTCGCGAGCTGACGGCCGTTCATGCCGCCGGGCATGATGACGTCGGTGAACAGGAGATCGATGTGCGCAGGCCCATCGATGATGGCCAGAGCCTCGGCGGCGTTGCTGGCGGCGAGCGTCTCGTAACCGAGGCGGCCGACCTGGGTCACGACGTAGTCGCGGACCAGCGCGTCATCCTCGACGATCAGGATGGATTCGTCGCCGCGCTCGTTCCCGACGATTCCGGTCTCGGCGGCCGGCGCGGCCGGCACGCACGCGGCCTGCGGCAAGTACAGCTTCACCGCGGTGCCGTGACCTTCCTCGCTGTAGATCTTGATGTGGCCGTCGGACTGCTTGACGAAGCCGTAGACCATGCTGAGCCCGAGCCCCGATCCCTTTCCGACGCCCTTGGTGGTGAAGAACGGCTCGAACACCTTGTTGAGCAGGCTGCCGGGGATTCCCGCACCGGTGTCGCTCACCGCGATCATGACGTAGTCGCCGGGCTTCACCTCGGGATTCATGGCCGCATAGTCCTGGTCGAGCACGACGTTCCTGGTTTCCAGCGTCAGCTTGCCACCATCGGGCATGGCGTCGCGCGCGTTGAAGGCGAGGTTCAGGATGGCGGTCGAAAGCTGGCTCGGGTCGATCAGGGCCGGCGCGGCGTCATGCGCCAGCATCGAATCGATCTCGACCTGCTCGCCGAGCGTCGGCCGCAGCAGCCGCGCGGCGTCGACGACCAGCGCGTTGACGTCGGTCGCGCGCGGCTGCAGCGGCTGGCGCCGGGCAAAGGCCAGCAGATGCTGGGTCAGGTCGGCGCCGCGCGATGCGGCGGCGCTGATCATGTTGGTGATCTGGTTGAGGAGCGGGTTGTCCTTGACCGCGTCGCCGAGGATCTCGATCGAGCCGGTGATCACGGTCAGGATGTTGTTGAAGTCGTGGGCGACGCCGCCGGTGAGCTGGCCGATCGCCTCCATCTTCTGGGCTTGCCGGATCTGGGCCTCGTTGGCCTCGATCTCCTGGAAGCGCCGGACCATGGCCTCGGCCTTGCGACGCTGTCGGGTCTCCTCCTCGAGCGCGGCATAGGCCTGCTGGAGCTGGATTCGGGTCGGCAGCACCAGGAGCCGAGGCCGCATCAGCAGCATGGCCACGGTGACCGCCGCCGCGATCGGCGCGACCGCGACCTTGACGGCGACCTCGATGCCGTAGGCCGGCATCCACAAGCCAAAGATATCCAGCAGGCGGCTCGTGCCGCTCGCCGCGGCGAAGACGGTGAGGGACCAGAATACGCTCGGGAACATCACGTCGCGACGACGTCGCATCATGTACGATCCGAGGACGAAGGCGGTGGCAAACCAGGCGCAGGCGACCATGGCGTCGGAAACGGCATTCAGCCAGATGAACTCCGGCTGCCACGAGAGGCAGGCGCCGTGCGGGGTGAGCGTCGACATGCTCGGCTCTCCTAGAACAGGCCCTGAGGGCGCAACCGCCATCGGATCGGCGCGCCGGGGGACATCAAGGAGATCATTCAGTTTTCTGACCACCCGCGCAAGCGCAACGCTGGGTGGTGGGGGTATTTTGGTCCGGCCGTCGATCTATCTTCGGCCGAACATGGCGACCGCGGCTTGCGTGGCCGCCAGATCGACGCTGCTCAGCGTCTCCAGCCCGCCGCCGAGATGGGCCACCATGGCTGCCCTGATGTCGTCGCCGGAGTGGAGATAGGCGTTCGGCGCCTTCATCGCGTCGACCCCATAGAGGTACATGACACCGGCCCAGATCCGTTCCCTTTCGTGGGGCGGCGCGTAGGCGACGACGCCGGTCTCCTCCTCCTGCATCACCATGTAGGCCCAACGGTCCGCCTGTTCCCGCGTAACCCGACCGTTCAGTACATCCTCGAACACCCGACGCACAGCCTGGAGATGGATCTCCATGTTACCAGCACCCTCTGTATCGACCGTTGCCATCAAACTGATAGTGTCTCGTCACTCCGTCACGCCGCTCGGGGCGAACCTGCCGAACCTGGCCCACGCCGTCGAGCGTCTCGTGCCAGCCCCGCGTGCAGCCGGTCATGGTGTCGAACTCGTGCACGTAGCGGCGTCCGGTCAGGTCGCCCGCACCGCTGGCGGGCTGCAGCGGGCCATAATAGCGGATGCGGCCGTTTTCGAGCGCCTTGTCGCCGCCGGTACCGTACTTCTCCCTGAAGAACGGCCCGAAGAACGCGCGATCGATTTGATGCAGGCGTTCGGGGGAAAGGCGCCGATCGTGAAGCGCCGGCGGACCCGGCCTCAATTGCAGGATGGCGGCGGTCGTGGCCGGCCGGTCCGTCGCAGCATGCGGACCGGGCTCGACCAGCGCGGAAGCCGCGCCAGGACGGAACCGAAACTCGTCAACACTCATGGCTATCCCCTGCCGCCAAGTGTCAAAGCAGAAACTACCAGGGTGACGGCACGCGCCGGACACCATATATAAACGTCACATTTCGAATGACGTTTGTGGCAGCCGCATGGCTGGCTTCGACTCTCGCGACGCAATAGTTTGGCTCGCGTTCATGACGGCGCACCTTTTCAAGTGCGCGGAAATGAGATACAATTTTTGATTGTGTCGGCCGAACGACGAACGCCGCCGGCGCTGCGACCCCGTGGATGCTGCCATCGGCCCGACGATCTCCTGATATCCGATGCCGGGGCTGCATCAACGGGGGCCGTGTCATGGCTGGCCGCGCGTCCTGACGCCGAACGAGCGCGCGGCGCTTGGCGGTGACCCCTCGACGTAGCTGACCGCAGAGGCAGCGCGCCGTCGTGCGCTGCGGTCCTTTGCTACACCAGCAGCACCGCATCCGCGCCGTTCACGGCGTCCGCGCTTTCGGTCACGGTCCTCTCCAGCGAGGGTGCCTGCACGGAGACGTTCTCGGCGAAGAAGCGCGCCAGCGCCACGTAGCGCTCGTGATCGCCGGTGCCATTGTCGCGCGCGGCGAGCGCTTCGCCGGCGAGACAGCAGCCGCCGAGCGTGGCGCCGAACAGCCGCAGATAGGGCGTGGCGCCGGCGAGCGCGTCGTTCGGTTTGGTAGTGACGCGCTCCAGGAGCCAGCGGCTGGCGCGTTCCAGTGCGGCAAGCGCCTCGCGCAGCTTCGCGCCCGTGGTGCCGAAGGCGGGATCGTTGGAGGCCTCGACCTGCTTCACGGTCGCGGACAACTCGTCGAGCAGCGCCCATACCGAGGCGCCGCCATCGGCGGCGAGCTTGCGGGTGACGAGGTCGATCGCCTGGATGCCGTTGGTGCCCTCATAGATCGCGGTGATGCGCGCGTCGCGATAATGCTGTGCGGCGCCGGTCTCCTCGATGAAACCCATGCCGCCATGCACCTGCACGCCGAGATAGGCGACCTCGTTGCCGATGTCGGTGGAATAGGCTTTGGCGATCGGCGTCAGCAATGCGCCGCGGGCGGCGGCTTCGCTTCGCACCTTGGCGTCGCCGGCGCGCACCGAGACGTCCAGCGCCACCGCGGTCGCGTAGCAGATGGTGCGCGCCGCCGCCGTCATCGCCCGCATCTGCAGCAGCATACGCTTGACGTCCGGATGCACCAGGATCGGATCCGCCTCGCCGTCCGGCTTGCCGACGGCGCGGCCCTGGCGGCGCTGCTGGGCGTAGTCGAGCGCCTGCTGATAGGCGCGCTCGGCGACGCCGACGCCTTCGAGGCCGACGCCGAGGCGCGCCTGGTTCATCATCGTGAACATGCACTGCATGCCGCGGTTTTCTTCGCCGATCAGATAGCCGACCGCGCCGCCATGGTCGCCCATCGTCATGGTGCAGGTCGGCGAGGCATGCATGCCGAGCTTGTGCTCGACGCCGGTCGAGTAGATGTCGTTGCGCCTGCCGAGCGAGCCGTCGGCATTGACCAGGAACTTTGGCACCAGGAACAGGGAAATGCCCCTGGTGCCGGCCGGCGCACCGGGCAGGCGGGCGAGCACGAAATGCACGATGTTGTCGGTCATGTCATGGTCGCCATAGGTGATGAAGATCTTGGCTCCCTTGAGCAGATATGTGCCGTCGTCCTGGCGCTGCGCCGTGGCGCGCAAGGCGCCGACATCGGAACCGGCCTGCGGCTCGGTGAGCTGCATGGTGCCGGTCCATTCGCCGGAGATCAGCTTGCCGAGATAGATTGTCTTCAGCTCGTCGCTGCCATGCGCGTCGAGCGCCTCGATCGCCGACAGCGTGAGCAGCGGACAGAGGCCGAAGGCGACGTTGGCGGCGCTCCAGATCTCGGTGCAGGCGGCGTTGATGGCGAGCGGCAGGCCCTGGCCGCCGAACGCTTCCGGACCCGACACCGCGTTCCAGCCGGCCTCGCTCCATTGCCGGTAGGCCTGCGGCCAGCCCGGCGCGGTCGTCACGGCGTTGTCCTGGAGCTTGATGCCGTGCTTGTCACCTACGCGATTGAGCGGCGCCAGCACGTCGGCGGCGAACTTGCCGGCTTCCTCCAGCACGGCGGCGGTGATGTCGGCGTCGAAATCGCCGTAATGCCCGGCTTCGACGGCCGCCTTCAGGCCCGCGCCATGGTTCAGCGAGAGCAGCATGTCGTTGATCGGCGCGCGATAGGTCGTCATGGGCGGAGCCTCGGGCGGAGCGAGTGGGCGAAGGACACCGTCTTCCCACGAAAAAGCCGGCCTCTCAACTCCTAACGGGTGCGGCCGAGGGGGACCGATGACCACGGTGGGCGGGATACCAGTTGGCGGCCGGTCGCCTGCCGCACCCTTCACAGCGAAATTGAGCCGCTGAACCGGTTGAAAAGACTGATCCCTCTCTATAGACCGGCTCTGCCGGGAGTCGCGCGCGATCCGTGCCAGGCCCTCCCGAGCACGGCCAGTTGGGGCGTAGCCAAGCGGTAAGGCAGCGGATTTTGATTCCGCCATTCGGAGGTTCGATCCCTCCCGCCCCAGCCAATTAAGTTCGTTGAGAATCAATGGACTAGAAGACTAGTTGCGACGCGTTCTCACGGATTCCATGTCGCGTCATGTCGGAAAAGTTTCCGTTTGTTTTCAATGGCTCCCAAACATTGCCGGCGACTCCGCGCGACATGGACGCGACATGAAATGGGAGACGTCCTCGCTCGTCGGGCTTGAAATGTCGCATGTCATGCGCAGATCGGCAGCGAGGGCGCGACCTGGCTCATCGCGAGCACATCACGCACGACCGTCACCGCGATTGCCGACGGATTTGGCGGACAGCTCAAGACGGCCCTGAATGGTCGGGCGCGACAGCTCGTGAATATCGGGCTCGCGACCGCCAAGGATAGCACCACATCCCTGTCAGTACCGTCGCGACCCTTGAGCGACGGGAGGTTGAGCACGTGGGCCGGCAGATGGCGAGTGAACAGGGCTTAACCTACATGCCGAACAATTCCGGCGAGCGCATTAGCGGCCGTCTCGCTGGTGTCGCCAGCCTCATCAGCGGACGCTTTGCCATGCGGTGAATTTGGAAGACTGCTGCCAATAAAACGGGTTAAGTTCTGTATGTCCGCTGCATCAGCAGCAAAGCGGCTCTAACTTGCCTTCCATGGATCCGGGACGCACCGCGGCAGAACGACTTGGGCTCGCAGCCCGCAGCTCATGTTCATCAAGGTAACTTCGCCACCGTGCGCCCGAACCGCCGACCGGGCAATCGACAGGCCAAGGCCTATGCCTCCAGTCTCGTTGCTTCGCGATGGATCCAGTCGCACGAATGGCTCGAACACTTTCTGCAACTGATCGCTGGGCAAGCCAGGTCCCTCGTCGTCAATCGTGATGCGGGCGTGCTCACCGGTAAGCTCCAAGGCGACGCGTGCGCAGTTGCCATACTTGGCGGCATTGCTCATGAGATTGGTTAGGGCGCGTCGCAGCAGAGCCGGTCGGCATCGATAGGGCAGGTGGCCGTCCGCCGCGACGCTGACGTCACATCCGACCGCCGTGAGATCGTCTGCGACGGCTTCGAGCAGAGAGTTCAGATCGATCGTCCGCGGCTCCTCGGAGAGGGTTTCATCACGCGCGAAGCTTAGCGTTGCCTCGGTGATGTGCTGCATATCGGTCAACGACCGGACGATGGCCTCTCTGACCTCCGAGTCCTCGATCATTTCCGCCCGCAACCGGGCCGCCGTGATCGGCGTGCGCAGGTCGTGACTAATGGCGGCGACCATCGTCAGCCGATCCGCCAAGAAGCGCGAGAGCCGCTGCTGCATGATGTTGAAAGCATTCAGCGTCCGGACGACCTCGCTTGGTCCCGACAGCAGTGATAGCTCGACCGCCTCTCCGCGCCCGAGACGATCCGCCGCGTCGGCCAGAGCGCTCAATGGACGCGTGATCCAGCGGGCTGCCAACAGCACGACGAGCACGATGGACAACACGCTAGCCACTGTCATATATCGCAACATGTTCACAAACGGGGCTTTCGGCAGCCACAGCGCCGTTTCTCCGTTGAGCCAGGTGCCGTCGGTCAGTTGAACTGAGACTTCGAGGGCGTTAGGCAGCACGCGAGCTGAGGCACCCAAACCGTCCTCGACGTTGCGCTCGACAAGACCTATGCGCGGATCATGAGCACTGTTTCTCATCAAGCGGCGGATATTGTCGGCAACCTGGCGCTCCTGTTCGCCCATGTCTTCCCGAGCAACGAGCGAGGTTGCGCCCGCCCAGTAGCGGTGGCGGGGAGTTGCGAAGGCCCGTATTATATCTTCACGGGCAGCCGTCGGGACCGCGGCGATCACCCGCGCCAACGTCGCGACGCGATCCGCCTCTTGGGTGCGCACCGCAGCGCGCCGCACCCGCGACGTGTCGGCCCAGAATACGGCGATGGCCGCGACCTGAGCCATGAGGAGGGCGGCGACCAGAACGAGCGCAAGCCGGCCAGCCAACGAGCGAAAGAACAGGCCGATCATGAGGCCTCCTCAACGTCGGCGGCAAGCTGGTATCCATCGCCCCAAACGGTCTTGATGAGTTGCGGATCCGCGGGATCACGTTCGACTTTGCGGCGCAACCGGCTGATCTGATTATCGATGCTGCGGTCGAACGCCTGGGCGCCACGGCCGCTTGTGAGATCAAGCAGTTGGTCGCGAGAGAGAACAAGTCGCGGCCTCTGCGCCAGCGCGAGCAGGAGGCGGAAT
>NZ_JAFAVV010000956.1 GCF_019242285.1 Bradyrhizobium sp. | reverse complement strand
TGATCGGGAGATCACAATCGGTTTCCGATGAAACCGGATAAGGATGACTGCAGATATGTCGAACGATATCCATTCCAGCAACAGCACGATTGGCGCCGCACCCGACGCGGGGCTGGAAGCGAGCATCGCATCGGCAACCCGCGCGCTGCTCGATCATCGCCAGCCGGACGGGCACTGGGTGTTCGAGCTCGAAGCCGACGGCACCATCCCCTCGGAATACGTTCTCCTGCGCCATCATCTCGGCGAGCCCGTCGATGGCGTTCTGGAAGCCAAGATTGCCAACTACCTGCGCCGAACCCAGGGCGCGCATGGCGGCTGGGCGCTGGTGCATGACGGCGAGTTCGACATGAGCGCCAGCGTGAAGGCCTATTTCGCGTTGAAGATGATCGGCGAGGGCGTCGACGCGCCACACATGGTCCGCGCGCGCGAGGCGATCCGCGCGCGGGGCGGCGCCGTCAACAGCAACGTCTTCACGCGCTTCACGCTGGCGATGTTCGGGGTGCTGACCTGGAAGGCGGTGCCGGTGCTGCCCGTCGAGATCATGCTGCTGCCGATGTGGTCACCGTTCCACCTCAACAAGATCTCCTACTGGGCGCGCACCACGATGGTGCCGCTGATGGTGCTGGCGGCGCTGAAGCCGCGCGCGCGCAACCGGAAAGGCGTCGGCATCGACGAGCTGTTCCTGCAGGACCCGCGCTCGATCGGGATGACGGCGAAGGCGCCGCATCAGAGCTGGAGCTGGTTCGTGCTGTTTCGCGCGCTCGACGGCGTGCTGCGCGTCGTCGAGCCACTGTTTCCGAACAGGCTGCGTCAGCGCGCAATCGATGCGGCGCTCGCCTTCACCGAGGAGCGGCTGAACGGCGAAGATGGCATGGGCGCGATCTATCCGCCGATGGCCAACATCGTGATGATGTACGATGCGCTCGGCAAGGGGCCGGACTTTCCACCGCGCGCCGTGACCCGGCGCGGGCTCGACAAGCTGCTCGTGGTCGGCGACGAGGAGGCCTATTGCCAGCCCTGCGTCTCGCCGGTGTGGGACACGACGCTCACGTGCCACGCGATGCTCGAGGCCGGCGGCGAGGCGAACCTCACTGCCGCGAAGCAGGGATTGGACTGGCTGGTGCCGAAACAGGTGCTGGACGTCAAGGGCGACTGGGCGGTGAAGCGGCCCGAGGTTCGCCCGGGCGGCTGGGCCTTCCAGTACAACAATGCGCACTATCCCGATCTCGACGACACCGCGGTCGTCGTGATGTCGATGGACCGCATGAAGCGCGAGACCGGGACGCTGGCCTATGATGCCGCGATCGCGCGGGGGCGCGAATGGATCGAAGGCATGCAGAGCCGCGACGGCGGCTGGGCCGCCTTCGACGTCGACAATCTCGAATATTATCTGAACAACATTCCGTTCTCGGACCACGGCGCGCTGCTCGATCCACCGACCGAGGACGTCACCGGCCGTTGCATCTCCATGCTGGCCCAGCTCGGCGAGACCGCCGCGAGCAACAAGCAGGTCGCCGCCGCCGTCGAGTACCTCAGACGCACCCAGCTCGCCGAAGGCTCCTGGTACGGCCGCTGGGGCATGAACTACATTTACGGCACCTGGTCGGTGCTGTGCGCGCTGAACGCAGCTGGCGTCAGCCACCAGGATCCGATGGTCCGCAAGGCGATCGACTGGCTGGTCTCGATCCAGAACGAGGACGGCGGTTGGGGCGAGGACGCCACCACTTACCGTCTCGACTATCGGGGTCTGCAGCCTGCACCGAGCACCGCCTCGCAAACGGCATGGGCCTTGCTTGGCCTGATGGCGGTGGGCGAGGCGGAGAATCCCGTGATTGCTCGCGGCGTTGAGTACTTAATTGCAACACAGTCCGAAAAAGGGTTGTGGGACGAGCAGCGTTACACGGCAACAGGCTTTCCTCGGGTGTTTTACCTGCGATATCATGGATATCCGAAGTTCTTTCCGCTTTGGGCGCTGGCGCGGTATCGGAACCTCAGGAATACCAACAGCAGGGTGGTAGGGGTCGGGATGTGAGTTTGGGGTTGGGGGACGACGGGTCCGCGGGCGAGATCGACCTGCGGCCCATTCTGATTGTGACTGGCTTGATCCAGGAAGCCCGTATTGCAGAAGGACCTGGCATGACGGTCATCTGCAGCAGTAGTGATCCACGGCAATTGCGGGCGATGTTGCATAGCTTCGATCCGGCGACGGTGCGAGGCGTGATCTCCTTCGGCGTGGCCGGAGGGCTCGATCCGAACCTGAAATCCGGCGATGTCGTGCTGGCGACCGAGGTGATGTCCGGCGACGACCGCTGGCTCGCGGGGCTCGCGCTCGACGACGAATTGATCGCAGGCGTCACGATGGGGCGCCGCCGCGTCGTGCGCGGCTGCCTCGCCGGTGCCGAGGAAGTGGTGGCCGGCCTGTCCTGCAAGGCCGCGCTGCATTCGGAGACCGGGGCGGTCGCCGTCGACATGGAGAGCCACATCGCCGCCGCCTACGCGGCCGATGCCGGGCTTCCGTTCGCAGCGCTTCGGGTCATCAGCGACCCCGCGAGCCGCGCGCTGCCGGCGCTGGTGCGCAGCGCGATCAAACCGAATGGCGAGATCGATCTGCGCCTGCTGCTGCGTGGTGTCGCCCGAAACCCGCGCACCTTGCGTGCGCTGGTCTCGACCGGGCTGGACTTCAATCGCGCGCTGAGGAGCCTACGCGGCTGTCGAGGTTTTCTGCTGGGCGGCGGCTTTCGCCTGGGCGGCGAGAGTCTCGTCACGGCGAATCTCTGACAGCTTCTTCTGGACCTGCTCCGAGAAGATGTATTGCGCGGGGCGCTGCGAGGAGAGATCGATTTCCGGCGCCATCGGGCCCTTGGTCCTGATCCCGCGCAGCGACACCCACATCGCCTTCAACGGATTGCTCAGCGATGCGATGGCCGCGGTCGGCTCGTAGCCGCAATGTGCCATGCAGTTGGCGCACTTCTCGTACTTGCCGGTACCGTAGGAGTCCCAGTCGGTGGTCTCCATCAGCTCCTTGAAGGTCTTGGCATAACCTTCGCCGAGCAGATAGCAGGGCTTCTGCCAGCCAAAGATATTGCGCGCGGGCATGCCCCACGGCGTGCATTCGAAATTCTGGTTTCCCGCAAGAAAATCTAGGAACAGGCCGGAATGCATGAAATTCCACTTTTTGCCCCTGCCAAGCGCAAAAACGTCGCGGAACAGCCGCTTGGTCTTGGTGCGATTGAGGAAGTGCTCCTGGTCCGGTGCGCGTTCATAGGCATAGCCTGGCGACATCGACACGCCGACGCCGAGCTCGGTGCAGAAGTCGAGGAATTTGGCGATTTCTTCGGCCGAATGGCCGTCGAAGATGGTGGCATTGACGTTAACGGTGAACCCCTTGGCCTTGGCAGCCTTAATCGCCGACACGGCCTTGTCGAACACGCCCTTCTGCGACACTGATCTGTCGTGGTGCTCGCGCAGGCCGTCGAGATGCACCGAGAAGAACAGGTAGGGCGACGGCTCGAACAGGTGCAGCTTCTTTTCCAGAAGCAGCGCGTTGGTGCAGAGCGAGACGAACTTTTTGCGTGCAACAAGGCCTTTTACGATCGCGCCGATATCCTTGTGGATCAAGGGCTCGCCGCCCGGGATGGCCACCATCGGTGCGCCGCACTCGTCGGCGGCATCAAGACACTCCTTCACGCTCATGCGGCGGTTGAGGATTGCATCAGGATAATCGATCTTGCCACAGCCGGCGCAAGCGAGGTTACAGCGAAACAGCGGCTCGAGCATCAGCACGAGAGGATAGCGCTTTCGACCAAGCAGCTTCTGCTTGACGAGATAGCCGCCGATGCGCAGCTCCTTGAAGAACGGTATTGGCATTACAGGTTCTTTCTCGACACTTAAACGGTTGCGATAGTTGCCACTCCGCCCACCGCCAGTTCGGCGGGCAGGCGGAATTGGATATTCTGTTTTCGACCGGGGAGC
>NZ_JAFAVV010000894.1 GCF_019242285.1 Bradyrhizobium sp. | reverse complement strand
CGACGCCGAGCGCCAGCTCACCGACCAGGGGCGCGCGCAAGCCGAGGCGATCGGCGAGGCGATGCGCAGGCTCAAGATTCCTGTCGCCATGGTCCTGACCAGCACCTTGCAGCGCGCGATCGACACCGGGACCCTGCTCGGCTTCGGCGAGATCCAAGCCACCACCGACCTGACCGAGAGCGGGCCTTCGATTTCGCCTGATGAGAACGAGCGGCGCGCCCAGGTGCTCCGCCATCTCGTCTCGGTTCACCCGCCGGCCGACAACAACGTCGTGATCGTCACCCACAAGCCAAACATCGTCGCGGCCTTCGGCAACGACTGGTCCGGCATCCGCGAGGGCGAAGCCTCGGTGTTCGAGCCGGACGGCAAGGGCGGCTTCAAGCTGGTCGCCACCGTTCAGGCCGACGCGTGGAGCAGGCTGGCGCAATCCCAGCACTAGCGATCTGGTGCAGACATGGCGGCGATCACAGCTTGACGCGCACTCACGTCGCGTTGAAGCATCGTGAGCGGACGTCCCCTTTAAACGAGTAGAAGCCCTACGCATCTTGCGCGTGGAGGCCAACTGCCATGGCTTCGTTGAAAGGAGACCATCGATGTCCAGGATCATCATGCTGTCCGCGGCGCTGATTGCCACCGCCGCGCTCGCGGCGCCCGCGACGGCGCGCAATGGGCACACCCGTCATGTCGCCCAGGAGACCTACGCACAAAGCACCTACGCGCCGGATGCATACCGGCCGGCTTATGGCGAACCCTATGCCTACGGTCGGGCCTGCGCGCCGGCGCCGCGCGTCGGCGCATTTGCGACCGCACCCTGGACCGGCGCCGACGTTCCTTGCCAGCCTTGGGCCGGCGCCTACTGAGCACAACGCGACTTGAGGTCGGATTGCGTTGCGCGATCCGGCCTCATTCGGCGCCTTGCGCCGCGAACACCGCGCCTTCCTTCTCGAAGGCGGCGATTTCCGCATCGTCGAAACCGTGCTGGCGCAGCACCTCCTTGGTGTGCTCACCATAGACCGGCGCGCCGTGACGCACGCTGCCCGGCGTCTCCGAGAACTTCACCGGCAGACCGATGGTCTTCACCGGCCCAAGCGTCGTGTGCTCGACCTCGACCACCATGTCGCGCGCCAGCGTCTGCGGATCGTCTAGCGCCTCCAGCATGTCGTGAACGGGGCCGCACGGCACGCCCTTCGCATCCAGTGCGGCCAGCCAATGGGCGCGGGTGTTGCCGCGAAACCGCTCGTTCAGCTCGGCTTCGAGCTCCTTCAGATTGGCCATGCGGTCGGCGCCGTTGACGAAGCGCGGATCGGAAGCGAGTTCCGGCGCGCCGAGCGCTTCCAGCATCAGCGGCCAATGCTTCCTGCTGGCACCGCCGACCACGAGCCAGCCATCGGAGGCCTCGAAGGCCTGGTACGGCGCGTTGAGCGGATGCGCGGAGCCCATCGCGCGCGGCGCCGTGCCGGCCGCGAGCGCAATGGTCGACTGCCAATAGGTCTGCACCAGCGCCGCCTCGTAGAGCGAGGTCTCGACCCATTGCCCTTCGCCCGTCTTCAGCCGATGGCTGTAGGCGGCGAGGATTCCCATGCTCGCCAGGATGCCGGCCGTGATGTCGGAAAGCGGCGGCCCGCATTTGACCGGCGGCCCGTCGGGGCGTTCACCGGTGAAACTCATGATGCCGCTCATCGCCTGCGCCATCAGGTCGAAGCCACGTCGATGGCTGTAGGGGCCGGTGCGGCCGAAGCCCGAGAGCGAGCAGTAGATCAGCGCCGGAAATGCCTCGTGCAGCTCCGCATAGCCGAACCCGAGCCGCTCCATCGCACCGGGCGCGAAATTCTCGACCAGGACGTCGGCGGAAGCGATCAAGCGGCGCAGCACCTTCTTGCCGCCGGTCGTCTTGAGATCGAGCACGATGCCGCGCTTGTTGCGGTTCATCATCAGGAAGGACGCCGCCTCGTCGCCGATCTTCGGCGGGACGGTGTGCCGCGTGTCGTCCCCGCCCGGCAATTTCTCGATCTTGATGACGTCGGCGCCGATGTCCGCCAGCATCAAAGTGCAGGTCGGGCCGGCCATGACATGGGTGAGATCGATGACCCTGAGGCGGGCGAGCGGCCCCGGGTGCGTCGCGCGATCACCGTCTGACATGCCGGCCCTCCTTCTTCGTTGCGTCGGCCTTCGCTGCGTCGGCGCTCCCTCTTCGTGCGAGTTTGAACGGCGCATATCGGAATGGCAAGCAAGCGGCACCGCATGGCGGATAAGCATTTCAATGGCGCATCCGTCGTTCTAGACCCGCGACTTGCCCGGCCCGTTCTTCTCGGCCGCGCGGCGCAGGGCGTCGGCGAGCGCGCTGCCGGCCTGCTCCCGCGGCTTCTTCGCCGACGACATTTTCGCGGAGCCGCGGAAGCTGTCGCCCGACGATGCCTTCGCATCCTTCTTGCCGACCTCGTCGTCGAGCCGCAAGGTCAGCGCGATGCGCTTGCGGGCGACCTCGACGTCGAGCACCTTCACCTTGACGATGTCGCCAGGCTTGACCACCTCGCGCGGGTCCTTGATGAAGTTCTTCGACATCGCCGAGATGTGAACCAGCCCGTCCTGATGCACACCGATGTCGACGAAGGCGCCGAAGGCGGCGACATTGGTCACGGTGCCTTCGAGGATCATGCCCTTCTTCAGGTGCTTGATCTCCTCGACGCCTTCCTTGAACACCGCGGCCTTGAAGGCGGGGCGTGGATCGCGGCCGGGCTTCTCCAATTCGCGCAGGATGTCCGTCACCGTCGGCAGGCCGAAAGTGTCGTCGACGAAGCTTTGCGGCCTCAACTGGCGCACGACGTCGCCATTGCCGATCAGCGCCTTGATGTCGCTCTTGGTCGCCGCGAGAATCCGCCGCACCACCGGATAGGCTTCCGGGTGCACGCCCGACGCGTCGAGCGGATCCACGCCGTCATTGACGCGCAGGAAGCCCGCGCATTGCTCGAACGCCTTCGGGCCGAGCCGCGGCACGTCCTTCAGCGCCTTGCGCGACTTGAACGCCCCGTTCGAATCGCGATGCTGCACGATGCTCTGCGCCAGCCCGGGGCCGACGCCCGATACCCGCGCCAGCAGAGGGACGGACGCGGTGTTGACGTCGACGCCGACCGCATTGACGCAATCCTCGACCACCGCGTCGAGCGATTTCGCGAGCTTGGATTCGCCGAGATCGTGCTGATACTGCCCGACACCGATCGCCTTCGGCTCGATCTTGACCAGCTCCGCCAGCGGGTCCTGCAGCCGTCGCGCGATCGAGACCGCGCCGCGCAACGTGACATCGAGCCCCGGCAATTCCTGCGATGCGTAGGCCGAGGCCGAATAGACCGACGCGCCGGCTTCGGAAACGACGATCTTGGTCATCTTCAAGTCGGGCAGGCCCTTCACCAGATCGGTCGCGAGCTTGTCGGTCTCGCGCGAGGCGGTGCCGTTGCCGATCGCGATGAGGTCGACGCGGTGCATGATCGCGAGCTTGCCGAGCGTCGCCAGCGCCTCGTTCCACTGCCGCTGCGGCTCATGCGGATAGACCGCGGTGGTCGCGAGCACCTTGCCGGTCGAATCGACGATGGCGACCTTGACGCCGGTGCGATAGCCGGGATCGAGCCCCATGGTGACGCGGGCGCCGGCCGGCGCCGCCAGCAGGAGATCGCGCAGGTTCGAGGCGAACACCCGCACCGCCTCGGTCTCGGCCGCCTGCCATAGCCTGAGGCGCAGATCGACATTGAGATGCACCTGGATCTTGGTGCGCCAGGCCCAGCGCACCGTCTCCTTGAGCCAGCGATCGCCCGGCCGCCCCTGGTCGGAGATGCCGAAGCGCACCATGATCTTCATCTCATAGGCGCCGGGCACGTTCGCCCCCGGCGGCACCGCCTCCGGCTCGATCTGCAGGTCGAGAATCTCCTCCTTCTCGCCGCGGAACAGCGCCAGGATGCGGTGCGACGGCAGCTTGTTCAGCGGCTCGCCGAAATCGAAATAGTCCTTGAACTTCTCGCCCTCGGTCTTCTTGCCGGTGCGCACCTTGGACTGCATCCGGCCCTGCGACCACATCTCCTCGCGCAGCGCGCCGATCAGGTCGGCATCCTCGTCGAACCGCTCGACCAGGATGGCCCGCGCACCCTCCAATGCCGCCGCCACGTCGGCCACGCCCTTCTCGGCATCGACGAAGGCCGCCGCCGCGGCGTTCGGGTCGCTCTCGGGCTGTGTCAGCAACAGCTCGGACAACGGCTCGAGCCCGGCTTCCTTGGCGATCTCGGCCTTGGTGCGCCGCTTCGGCTTGTAGGGGAGATAGATGTCCTCCAGCCTGGCCTTGCTGTCGGCCGCCATGATGGTCGCTTCCAGCGCGGCATCGAGCTTGCCCTGCTCGCGGATCGAATTGAGGATCGCGGTGCGCCGTTCCTCCATCTCGCGCAGATAGGTCAGCCGCTCCTCCAGCGTGCGCAGTTGCGCATCGTCGAGCGCGCCGGTCAATTCCTTGCGATAGCGGGCGATGAAGGGAACGGTGGCGCCGCCGTCGAGCAAGGTCACGGCGGCCTCGACCTGCGCGTCGCGAACCCCAAGCTCCTGCGCAATCCGTTGACTAATGCTTGCCATACATCCACCTGAAGCAGGCGCGGCAGAGAGCCGGCCGCGGGACGCCGCTTATGAACATGTTCGATTGATTCATCAAGCCGCCCCGCAAGGCAATCGACCGGGGCTCTCGTCCGGCGGAAATCCTCCGATTTCTCCGCCGGTTTGCGGCGCAATTCCTGTTGATCAATCCCACACCGCCGCGATGTTGCCGCACTACAACAGCCGTCGCGCATCCGCGCCATCCACGTGTCGGGCTCTCCCACACGCCATTCGCCGAGGTGACGTCCCGTCAACTCGCCCAATTGTCGCGAAATTCGCCGAATAGCGTGATGCCGCCGCAGGCATAGATGGTCTGGCCGGTGATGTAGCTCGCGTCGTCGGACGCGAGAAAGGCGAACACCGCGGCGATCTCCTCGACCGTGCCGACCCGTCCGAGCGGGATGTGGCTTTCGACGATCGCGCGCTTGGCCTCATCGCCGGTCCAGGCGGCATTAAGCGGCGTTTCGATCGCGCCGGGCCCGACCGCGTTGACGCGGATGCCGCGGCCGGCGAATTCGAGCGCGAGCGTGCGCGTCAGGTTGGCCATCGCTCCCTTGCTGAGGGAGTAGGCGAGATAGCCGGGCTTCGGGATGATCTGGTGCACGCTCGAGCAGTTGATGATCGTGCCGCCTCCCCCGCGTGCGACGAAATGCGCAAGCGCCTGCTTCGCGCAGAGCACGGCACCGGTCAGGTTCACATCGAGGATGCGGCGATAGGCTTCGACGTCGAGCGCCTCGCTCGGCGATCCCTGCTGAATGCCGGCATTGTTGACGAGGCAATCGAGACGCGGCCAGCGCGCCAGCACCGTCTCGAACATGGTTGCGATCTCCGCTTCGACGGCGATGTCGGCATGCACGACAAAATGGTCGCGCGCGTCATGGCCGTGCTCCGCCGATGCCTCCTTGACGCGCGCCAGCGTTTCCTCGGCGTCGGAACGCGGACCGACAAAGTTGATCGCGACATGGGCGCCTTCCTGCGCGAAGCGCACCGCAACCGCGCGGCCGATGCCCTGCGAAGCGCCGGTGACAAGTGCGTGCCGCCCGGCCAGCCGCGACGGAAAGGACATTGAACCACCTGACTGCTGCATCGTCGGCCCCGGGTTGCTGACAAGATGGACGCCGCCTCGGCAGGACGCCCGCGCTCGGACATCGACTCTTCGACGGGATTCGTCACACCGCATCTCATGACGGATGTCAAATAGCCAAAACCTCGCATTCTCGCGGCGCGTTCGGCGCCCGAGCTGTGCAAGGCGAGACCCTCTCGAGAAGTGAGAGGGCGCAGGGAAGACCGGGTGCCGGCTGGCACCCGCGGCCCCCGTGCACAGGAAACGCACGGGGCAGGAACCACAGGCTCAGCCGAGTTGACCCGGCCTTCCCTGCGCGATGGTCTACGGCGTACTCTGCGATCTCCTCGGTGCACCGGGCTTGTTGGCCACCGTCGCCCGCGTGATGCGAAGCATCATCGCGGGCTTGATCCCAGCATCGGGGGACCAGAACCACGCAGCTTGGCCGTCCGCGAATGCCGCCATCGAAGCCGACGCGACAGGCCTCGTATCAGCCCATCGCCGCCCGACACCGGCAGGTCGGCTCGTTCGTCGGACGCATCAAGCGCCTGCGAGCCGTCGCGGCCACCGCTCCCCGCCTCCACGTCCGTGACGA
>NZ_JAFAVV010000823.1 GCF_019242285.1 Bradyrhizobium sp. | reverse complement strand
CGCCCTGATCGTGACCTTTCCCGTGCTGCTGCTGACGATCTTCGCCCAGCGCCAGATCGTGGCGGGGCTGACGGCCGGCGCGGTGAAGGGCGGCTGAACGACCCATCACCGCCCCGCAATCTGGTCGGCGAAATAGGCGATGGTCTTTCGGTAGATCACCGCGTGATTCCATTCGCGCATCGCGTCGAAATTGGCGCTGCCTTCGTGGTAGTCACCGCCCATCTTGAAGCCGTTGGTGTGCAGCAGATTGGCGGTGGAGGCGAGCACGTCGGCCACGCTGTGGCGCAGGTCGACGCGGCCGTCGCCGTCGAAATCGACACCGTACTTGATGTAGGATGACGGCAGGAACTGGGTCTGCCCGATCTCGCCGGCATAGGCGCCGATCAAATCGCGCAGCGGCAGGTCGCCGCGTTGCAGGATCTTCAAGCCGGCGATCAGTTCGCCCTGGAACAGCTCGGAGCGGCGGCAGTCATGCGCCAATGTCGCAAGCGTGCGGATCACCGGCAGCTTGCCCATGTCGCCGCCGCCGAAATCGCTCTCCAGGCCCCAGATCGCAACCAGGATCTCGCGCGGCACGCCGAACTGCTGCTCGATCCGCGCCAGCAGCGCGGCATGGCGCTGCAACCGCGCACGTGCGCCGTTGATGCGGCCGGGGCCGACGCGGGTCGCGACATACTGCTCGAAGGTCTTGTTGAAGGTGTAGCGCTGGCGGCGATCGAAAGCCAGCACGGCGCCATCTGGTGACAGGCCACCGAACGCCTGCGAAATCACGCCCTGCGAGACTCCGGCAGCCTGCGCATCGGCCGACATGCCGTTCAGGAAAGAATTGAAGTCGCCGCCGCAGCGGGCGGCGAAGGCCGGGGTCGTGACGGCAAGCAGCGTGAAGCAGGCGAATGCGCGAATCAAAGCCATTGGGACGGGGTCCTGTGCTGGCAGCCCGACGGGCAAAAGGCGGGAGGGGACAATAGCCATATTTTCCGGCGCCCTGCCAGCGCAGGCGATGGAATGCCATGGCAAGCGCGATCCTGCTCGTTCGTCTTGGAACAATCTGCCGCATGGCCGATATCGCGGTCAGCCTTTATCCCACCCGGGCTTTCATCTTGCCATATCCGGAGTTCATGCTGATGCCGATGCTCACCGCCCGCCGGTTGCTGGGACCGCTCGTCGCCACGCTTTGGCTTTCCATCGTGCCTCAGGCGCAGGCGCAGACCCGCGACGTCATCGGCGCCAGGGACTATCCGGGCATCGGCCGCTTCGGCGGCAGCGTCATCACCGGCTATCAGGCCAAGGATTTCGACGCCGCCCAGGTGCAGGCCGCGCCCTTCAAGGATGGCCAGCCGGCCGACGCGCGGCGGCTGGAGGGCCGCGTCACCCGCATCGCCTATCGCACCAAGGCCGGCCCCTCGATCCTCGAAGTGTCCCGCAATTTCGAGAGCCAACTTGCCAAGGCCGGCTTCGAGACGCTTCTCGCCTGCGACACCGACGCCTGCGGCGCCATTCCGTTCACCGAGGCGATCGACGCGCTGCCGGTACCGCAGATGTGGGTTGACGGCTTCAACTATCACTATTTCGCCGGCCGCAAGGGCGACGGCGGGCGCGAGACCTATGCCAGCGTGCTGGTCAGCCAGAACAACCAGGACATCACCGCGCAGCTCACAGTGGTCGAGCTCGGCGCAGTCTCGAACAAGATGGTCGACGCCGCCGCCATGGCGAAAGGCCTGGGCGATTCCGGCCACATCGCCCTTTACGGCATCTATTTCGACACCGACAAGGCGGTGATCCGGCCCGAGAGCCGGCCGACGCTGGAGCAGATCGCCAAGCTCCTCAACGGCCAGCCGCAGCTCAACGTCTTCATCGTCGGCCATACCGACAACCAGGGCACCCATGAATACAACCTCGATCTGTCGAAGCGACGCGCCGAGGCGATCGCAGCCGAGCTGGTCCGGACCTATCATGTCACGCAGCCGAGGTTGCGCACTGCGGGCCTCGGCTTCCTTGCCCCGGTCGGCTCGAATGCCACCGAAGCGGGCCGCGCCCTGAACCGACGGGTGGAACTGGTGCAGCCGTGAGGTTCGTCGTTTGTACGGTGGGCCAAGGCGCGAACGCGACGATGCTTCGCATCGCGCGGAGCGACGTGCCCACGGTCTCTCGACATCATTGCTCGGCGTGGCGGGCACGCGTCGCTTGGCCCGCCCTACGAACCGGCTGTGTTGCCACCACGATTCCAAAGAACACATGGAGGCGTGTTCTCGCGACGCCCGCGCGCCCGAGTTGCTCATGTCGATCACCCTCGATCATCAAGAGGGCGCGGGGAATGCCGGAGGCTGGCTGCCCCCATGGCCCGCCTGCAACAAGAAACGCAGGCGGCAGTCACCACAGGTTCAGCCGGAGCAACCGGCATTCCCCGCGCGATGGTGTTAACGCGTATAGCGCGCTCTCCCTGGTGCGCCGGGCTTTCTGGCCACCATCGCCCCGCGGATCGGTCCCGCGAGACTTGATATCAGCGTCGGGATATCAGGACCACACGCCTTCGCAGTCCGCGTCGACATCGCTCGTCGGGCGACACCATCCGCGTCCATCGCATCCCCGCCCCACGTTTCGTGACGAACGGCCGTAACGTCCCTCTTGCCGGGGCGGGATGGCGCATCTTCGCATACATTTCGGGTAAAAAGAAAGAGAAAAATCGCGCGAACCGGGGTGGCAGCGGCCATCTGCTTGAAGCGTTTCATGAACTTTCTGTTTTGACGAACTTGCTTCCGACGCCTTCCTGCCTTCTCGAACCGTCGGATCGCCATCCACCCGCAGATTGACAGGCGAATCACCCCGCCTTCGCACGGCGCGGCAGGGCGGCGCCATCCGCTTCATCGGCGAGGTCCCCCTGCGCGGACATGACCCGCGGCGGGTTGATCAGGCTGACCAGCGTGTAGCTGATGATCAGCAGCAGGAACCAGGAGCCGAGCTTGGCCGGCGACACCATCGCCCAGCCGTGGCTTTGCGACGGATAGAGCCAGGTCCGGGTGAACGTGCCGATGTTCTCGGAGAACCAGATGAAGAGCGACACCAGGCCGAGACCGAGCAGCAGCGGCATCGAGCGATAGCGGCGCCAGACCTTGAAATGGATGGTGGTGCGGCAGAACAGCAGCGTGGCGGCCGCAAACAGCAGGAGCCGCAGATCGATGCCGAAATGGTCGAGGAAGAAATTGGCGTAGATCGCAAGGCTGAGCACGACCAGGCCGAGGCGTCGCGGATGGCGCGTGAAGCGGAAATCGAACAGGCGGAAGGCGCGGCAGAGATAGCTGCCGATGCAGGAATACATGAAGCCGGAGAACAGCGGCACGCCGGCGATCCGAAAGAAGTTCGGCTCCGGATAGATCCAGGAGCCGACCGCGGTCTTGAAGATCTCCATTGCGGTGCCGACGAGATGATAGATCAGGATGACCTTGGCCTCCTCCCAGGTCTCCAGCCTCGTTGCGAGGAGTGTGGCCTGCACCGCGATCATGCACAGGAAGAGGAAATCATAGCGCGCCAGCGGCGCATGTGCCGGATAGAAGCGCCAGGTCGCGATCATCAGCGCGACCGCGATGCCGCCGAACAGGCAGGCCCAGCCCTGCTTCAGGCCGAAGCGGACGAACTCGTACAGCGCCGACGTCCATGCGCGCTGCGCCATGACGCGGCCGAGCCGCGCCTCGCCGGCGATGAACGGCCGCAGCGGCGCCCAGATCGCGGCGGCGCTGGCGGCGCGGAGTTTGGATGAGTCGCGTTGGCGGGGGAGCATTTCGACGAACGCTTAGACTTTCGCGGCAGAACAGGATGGCGCCCGTTGGTCGGAGCAACCGCAGACTCGGTTCACCTCACCCCGTTCTGCACGGGGAGAGGGAGCGCACCGCCTCGCGGCGGCGGCACGTCTCCCTCACCAGTGCCCGCGCCGCTTGTTCCAGGCGAACAGCAGATCGGCAAAACGGTCGTAGCCGAAGCGCGTCAGCGGCCGTATCACGGAGTTGCCGAGCAGTGTCGCGAGCCAGCCCTCGCCCGGCGTCACGCGCCAGATCGCGATTGCCACATCGGCACCCACGATCAGCCGGCCGGCCTCGTCGGTCGCGTGCAGGCGGCGGCGCACGTCATCGACAGAGGCGCCGTAGGAAGCAAGCGCGTCGGGCTGCTCGTTGATGTCCTTGAAGGCGAGATGCCCGGCGCGCACGGCGGACAACAGCTTGTTGCGCTGCCAGTCGATGCCGGCATTACAGACCGGGCAGCGGGTGTTGTACCAGACGGTGAGATGCGGAGCGGCCATGGCTTTTCGGACTCGGTGGCGCGGCACGCGAGCCTCGAAGATCAAGCCGGCGAAATCGAGGCTTTCGCCACGACGGCGGGTCGTAGCCCGGGTGAGCGGAGCGATACCCGGGAATGAAGTCCCGCATATCGCTTCCGCCGTCGCTCTTCGAGCTTCGGCGGACGAGATCGCTCATGCGGGCTACGTCCTTGCCCAAATACTCGCACCGCTCGTGTGTCACATGAAAAAGCCCCGGACGAGGCCAGGGCTTTCCGCAAGATCACGTCGCCTGCGATCAATAATGCGCCGCGGCGGGGCCGCCGAAGTGATAGTTCAGGCCGACGCGGAAGATGTTGTAGTGCTCGCTGCGCGACCACACCACCGACTCGGTGCCGCCGCGATTGCCCGTGGTGACCAGCGTGTCGGTGGCGTTGCCGAGGTCGACATAGAGCCACTCGCCCTTCACCGACCAGTTGCGCCAGATCATGCCTTCGAGGCCGACGCCGGCGGTCCAGCCCGACTTGATCTGCGTGTTCGAGGACGACGCCGCGAGCCTCAGGGTCGAGGTGGCGCCGCAGCCGTCGGTCAGGCAGGTCAGCGACTCCGTGCTCTTGACGGCGCCCCAGGCGGCGCCGCCGGTGGCGTAGAGCAGGAACTGGTTGAAGGTCACGCCGGCGCGGCCGCGCGCGGTCGCGATCCAGTCGGTGCCGCCGGAGACGCTGGCGACCCCGTCGATGTTCGGCGGCGCGTCGAGGCAGCCGGTGAACCGGATGTCGGTCTGGCGGCAGAAGCTGTAGGACGAACTGGTCCAGTCGAAATCGCCTTCAACGCCGAGCACGAAGCGCGGCGAGATTTGCCAGTTGTAGCCGACCTGCACGCCGCCGATGACGCCCCAGGGCGACAGCGAATTCGACTGCGGATTGGCGAAGAACGGCGAGGCCGGCGCAAACGCCGTATCGACGAAGTTCGACGTGCCCGAGGCATGCTCGCCGACGGCGCCGACGTTGCCGCCGACATAGAAACCGGACCAGTCGGTATAGGCGGGAGCGGCCAGCGGCGCCGCCTTCATCGCCATGTCGGCCGCAAATACCGGCGTCCCCAACAACGCCGCGGCAACGGCCACGGCGGACAACAAAACACGACGCATACGCAAACTCCACGAATCAGACAAATGCACCAAAGTGTGCACACCGTAACGTCAAAGAGTCGCCACTGCTGTAGCGGGACCGACACATTCGTGGCGGAATGCTGGAAATCGAAATACCGCCGGGGTGTTGGATGATGCGGGGCAGGTAACCGGCACTTCGGATGCGCGTGGAGCCTGATCATTTCGCGCTAGAACGTGTCGGCTGCGTAGGATGGGTTGAGCCGCCCGGCTGCCCGCGGTCTGCGAAGGAAAGGAAAAGCGGCGAAACCCATCGCCGTCATCGTCCGCGGGTCGATGGGTATCGCATCGCCTTCGCGCCATGCGCTTCGGCGCTGCTCCACCCATCCTACACACCGCTCGCAGTGCGCTCTACGGGTTGCGCGCATACCATGACAACCGCCGAAATGACGCCGGCAACATGCAGAAAGGACGGCCTCTTTGTTTTGACAGCGGCGCGCGTATCGGGGACAAGCCCGCCATGGCCAAAAAACCCGGAACCAATCCCAAAGGCGAGTTCGCCTTCTTCAACGTCGTCTATGAGGACGATTCACAGCGCTCCAACCGGCGCGTGCCCGCCGAGCTGCTCGGCGGCCTGGACGGCGACGAGCCAGCGCGCGGCTACATCATGGAGCAGGACCGCGAGATCGCCGAGAAGAGCGGCCGCCCGCCGCTCGCGATCAAGCGCATCAGCAGGGTCGGGGTGAAGAAGAAGTAGGCGAGGTCCTCGGGGGTTCGGTTGGCTCCCTTCGACTCGCTGTCGTCGCCGGGCTTTGACTGGGCGATCCAATATTCCAGAGACGCCTCGACTTCAGGCGAGAAAGCCGCGGCATGCTGGATGCCCCGGTCAAGCCGGGGACATGACAGCGGAGTGACGGGGTATTGCTGCAATATCCGGATATCGCTTACGCTTATCCGGGCCACGCGTGCTCGCTTAAAGGAATGACCCGAACTACGCCTTTCGTCTGCAACCGACGCAACGGCTCATCCTCAAGAGATCGATTACTACACCCCAATAGCAATGCGTGTCTAGGTCGGCTAATCGCGACGTAGAGTTGGTTACATCCGACTGCTGTCTCAAGCTCGAACATGGCCAGATCGGGGATTATGACGACGTCAAACTCTAAGCCTTTAGCTTCGACCACTTCAGTAAAATGAATATCGTTTCGACGGGTCAAATCGTCGCGATGCGAAAGTAACGCGGGCCGATGGTAAGCAGACAAATCCTCATTTAAGAGATCGTACCAACAGCGAGCAGCAGCTTCAGAGGGCAAAATCACGGCAACTGTCGCAAAGGCATCAACAGTCAAAAGGCGCTGCAGCACAAATTGGGCCATAGCGGTTTGCGACTTGAATGTGTGCACCGTAGCCGCCCGCTTCTCTTTCCCTCTATCTTCTGTGGGAGTTGCATCGCCTTGTAAGACAGACCGAATTCCCGCACTCAGAATTCGCAAATTCTCTCGTTGCCGAAAATTATGATCGAGGAACACTAGCTGGTTACGAGACGACCGCGGAACGAATGGAAATAGGTTCCGCAAATCAGTGGCTCCCATTGCCTGCAGTTGCTGTCGTCGATCGCCGGACAAAGTTATCTGATTATAAGCGTCGAGTATCGAGATTCATGTATAGCTATTTCTATTGCCCCACTACTCCGATCGAAGGTCGGCCTTTGGCGCACCAGCTCCGATATTGTTCCCGAAAGTCCGTGAGACAACTTTTCCAAGACTGATAGCTCTTCCTTAGAAGCGGCAACTTCTTTGGAAGGAGCAGCTTCTGGCATCTCAGTTGGAGCGGAGTGTCGTTGGCTAGGCATCTCACCCTCTCACTTGCTTTGATCCGTTATCTCACGATGTATCGGACGGACGATGGGGCCGCTTCGCTTATACTATTACTAATTGCATTTTACATCGATTAGCTGCTAACCAGTGACTGATTAGTCAGAAACGAAAACGGCGGGCTTTCGCCCGCCGTCCCGTTTGACGCTAATGACGCCGGATTGTCGGATCGAGTCCGGCAGTGACAGGCTGAATCAATTATCCAAGAAGCTCCGCAGCTTCCGCGACCGCGACGGATGCTTCAGCTTCCGCAGCGCCTTGGCCTCGATCTGGCGGATGCGCTCTCTCGTCACCGAAAACTGCTGGCCGACCTCTTCCAGTGTATGGTCGGTGTTCATGCCGATGCCGAAGCGCATGCGGAGCACGCGCTCCTCGCGCGGCGTCAGCGAGGCCAGCACGCGCGTGGTGGTCTCGCGCAGGTTGGACTGGATCGCGGCGTCGATCGGCAGGATCGCGTTCTTGTCCTCGATGAAGTCGCCGAGGTGGGAATCCTCCTCGTCGCCGACCGGGGTTTCCAGCGACAGTGGCTCCTTGGCGATCTTGAGGACCTTGCGCACCTTCTCGAGCGGCATGCCGAGCTTCTCGGCGAGTTCCTCCGGGGTCGGCTCGCGGCCGATCTCGTTGAGCATCTGGCGCGAGGTGCGCACGATCTT
>NZ_JAFAVV010000756.1 GCF_019242285.1 Bradyrhizobium sp. | reverse complement strand
TGCAGGTCATCATGAAGGCGCCGTCGCCGACGATCGCCTGCACCGAACGGTCGGGAAAGGCCAGCTTGGCGCCGATCGCAGCCGGCACCGCGTAGCCCATGCAGTTGAAGTCGGTCGGCAAAATCACGCTCTTAGGCGCGTGAATCGGCATCAGTTCGGCGGTGAGGAAGGTGTGGTTGCCGTCGTCGATCGCGATGATGCCGTCATCCGGCATGCTTGTCCGCAGGCCGGCGAAGAACCGCGCGGGGTTGACCAGCCCGGCCGTGTCGCTCTGGACCCAGCTCTCGCGATAGGCAGCCTTGTCCTTCCTGATCTGCGCGCGCAACGCGCCGTCGGCGCTCCGGCGCGGCCTGGCCCCGAGCGCAGACAAAAGCTCCCGCAGCACGGTGCGCGCGTCGCCTGGGATCGCGACCTTGGCCGGATAGTTGGCGTTGAACACCTTCGGATTGATGTCGATGTGAACCAGATTCTCCGGCACGCGCGTGCCGTAGCTGCCGGTCGCGATCTCGGCAAAGCGCGTGCCGATTGCGATCATGGCGTCGCCGTCGCGAAACGCGTTCTGCGCCGCCGGCACTGCCGAGGGGCCGAACCCGAAGCCGACATGCAGGGGATGGTTGCCGGGAAACACCGACAGGCCCTGCAAGGTGGTCGCGACCGGCGCCTCCAGCGCCTCGGCGAGCCGCACCAGCTCGGCGGTCGCATCGCGCGTGCCCCAGCCGGCGAAGATGCAGGGATGCCTGGCGCCCGCCAACAGGTCGGCGGCCTGCGCGATGTCAGCGGCGGCTTCGATCCGCGGTACCTGCGACGGCCGGAACACCGGCAGCTCACCGACCTCGGCGGTCATGATCAGGATGTTGACGGGCAGCTCGACGAACACTGGGCCCGGCTCGCCGGAGGTCGCAATGTCATACGCCTTGAACAGCGTCGGCACGACCTCGTCGTGGCCAGTGACGCGGAAGGTCGCCTTGGTGAGGCCGCCCATGAACCTGTGAGTGTCCATCTGGTGGAGCTGGTATTCATGGCCGGTGTCGGTGCGCGAGCCGCCGGAGACCACGAGCATCGGCACGCCGTCGAGAAAGGCCTCGCCGATGCCGCTCGCGGCATGGGTCAGGCCGGCGGCCGGCACCACGGTGAGCACGCCGACCGAGTCCGACAACCGGCTGACGGCGTCGGCCATGAACGCGCCGCCGCCTTCATGGGTGACCAGCACCGGCGTGATCCGGTTGGAGTTGTTGAGCGCGTCATAGAGTTCGGTCGTGTGCACGCCGGGAATGCCGAAGGTGAAGCGTGCGCCGATCTGCTCCAGCGCATAGACCGCAAGCCAGGCTCCCGTCCGCTTCATCGTGCCCTCCCCTCTATAGTTTCCGGCCGTCGATCGACGCCGCGGCAAGCCGCGCCGACAGGATGCAGCCGCCGAGAAACGTCCCTTCCAGCGCGCGACGGCCGTGCACGCCGCCGCCACCAAAGCCCGCCGCCTCGCCGACTGCATAGAGCCCGGCGATCGGCGCGCCGGCCGCATCGAGCACCCGGCTCTGGAGATCGGTCATGATGCCGCCGAGGCTCTTCCGGCTGATGATGAATTCACGAATCGCGATCAGCGGCAACGCCCGCACATCGTCGATCCGGGCAAACCTGCACAGCCGAAGGCGGTCGCCGCGATACTGCCGCAGCGCGGCGATGCGACGAAGCTGCTCGTCGTTCATCAGGCTCTCGCCGCGGGCGATGGTCGCGTCATATTGCCCGACCGCGCCCTGCACGGCGGCCAGCTCGACGGCTTGGTCGCCCTGCAGCGCGTTCATTTTCTCGACCAGCTCCGGCAGCGAATTAGCGGTGACGAAATCCCGGCAATTCGCCAGCATCTCCTTCACCAGCCAGCGGTTGCCGAACAGGATGTCGCGCAGGAAGCCGAGCTTCCTCTTGTCGCGGATCGACGGATTGTGCTCGGCGCCCGAGACCGCCAATTCCTTCAGCGCGATCCGCCGGTTCATGATCTGCCAGGAATATTTTCGTTCCGCAGCGCAGATGTCGGTGACGAGCCGCCTCGTGTCGAAGCCGGACACCAGAGGCTGCGGGCCGATGCGCATCCCCCGCCAGTTCAGCCACAGCGCCGAGCGCGGCGGCACCAGCGACAGCCCATGCATCGGCTTGCGCGGGGTCGGATGATGCACGCCCGCGGCATAGTTCCACATGTTGTCGAGATGGGTGAGCACGCCGCCCACGGCCACGACGGCATCGTGCAGGCGGCCGTCGGCGAAGCGATGCGAGCCGCTCAGGAGCTCGGCCGGCGGCGATCCCCAGTCGCGATGCCAGTGCTGCCGCACGCGAGAAAGGTCGCCGCCATTGATACCGCCCGCCGCGATCACGACCCGATCCGCGCGCAGCTCGAACGGTTCGCCGGTCCTTTCATCGACGCCCTCGACGCCGGCGATGCGGCCGCCTTGCCGCACGAGCCGTTCGACCCTCGCGTCGAAGCGAATCGTCAGATGGTCGATATGCGGATGCCGTTGCAGGCCCGCGAACAGCGCATCGAAGATTCCCTTGCCGGCGCCCCAGGCGATATGGAAGCGCGGCACCGAATTGCCGGGGCGGAATTCGCCGCGCTCCACCCAGTTGACCACCGGCAGGAAGCTCACCCCGAAGCGGCGCACCCAGCGATAGACGTCCGCCGTGCAGCGGTTCACATAGGCCTCCGCCCAGGCCCGGGGCCAGTGGTCGTCCGGGCCGAATTCGGCAAAGCTCAGCCAGTCGCGCAAGGCGAGGTCGGCGGAATCGCGGACGCGAAAGCGACGCTGCTCCGGCGAATCCACGAAGAACATGCCGCCGAAACTTTCACGCGCCAGCCCGCCGAAGGCCGACCGGTCATCGCGGTCGACCAGCGCCACGCGCTTGCCACCCTCGAGCAGGTCGAGCGCGGTGGTGATCCCGGCGATGCCACCGCCGACGATCACGACATCATGACGATCTTC
>NZ_JAFAVV010000741.1 GCF_019242285.1 Bradyrhizobium sp. | reverse complement strand
CAAGAAGTTCGAGCGCGAGAACGGCCTGACCTACAAGCCGAGCCAGGTGATCGTCTCCACCGGCGGCAAGCAGGTGCTCTATAACGCGCTGATGGCGACCATCAATCCGGGCGACGAGGTCATCATTCCCGCGCCCTATTGGGTGAGCTATCCGGAGATGGTGGCGCTCGCCGGCGGCGAGCCGGTCGCGATCGTCTGTGAGGCGAGGCATGGCTTCAAGCTGCAGCCCGATGACCTGGAGAGGGCGATCACGCCGAAGACCAAGTGGATCATCCTCAACTCGCCGTCGAACCCGACCGGCGCGGCGTATTCGCGTGCCGAGCTCAAGGCCATCACCGATGTACTGGTGAAGCATCCGCATGTCTACGTCATGACCGACGACATGTACGAGCACCTGGTCTATGACGACTTCACCTTTGCGACCCCGGCGCAGATCGAGCCGAAGCTCTACGAGCGCACGCTCACCGTGAACGGCGTGTCGAAGGCCTACTGCATGACCGGCTGGCGCATCGGCTATGCCGGCGGACCCGCCGATCTGATCAAGGCGATGGCGACCATCCAGTCGCAATCGACCTCGAACCCGTGCTCGATCGCACAATGGGCCGCGGTCGAGGCGCTGAACGGGCCGCAGGATTTCATCCCGGTCAACAACAAGGCGTTCAAGGAGCGGCGCGACCTCGTGGTGTCGATGCTGAACCAGGCCAAGGGCATCGAATGCCCACGGCCCGACGGCGCCTTCTACGTCTATCCGTCCTGCGCCGGCACCATCGGCAGGACCACGCCGTCCGGCAAGCCGATCGCCAATGACGAGGATTTCGTCACCGAGCTTCTCGAGAACGAAGGCGTGGCGGTGGTGCAGGGTTCCGCGTTCGGGCTCGGGCCTGCGTTCCGCATCTCCTACGCGGCGAAAAACTCCGACCTCGAGGATGCCTGCAAGCGCATCCAGCGCTTCTGCGGCAATCTGAGATAACCCCTCTTTCGCGAGGCGGAATACCTCAGCGAGGATTTTTGCGGGCTGATCACCGGCACCGCCATGTTTTGGACACGGCGGTTCCTTCCTTTGCGCCCGCCAATCACATCCGTCTCGCGGAGATCCGAACCCATGCGACTTGCAACTCTCTTCATTGCCGCCGCCGCGCTCGCCGGCGGCGTCGCGACTGCCAACGCGCTGCCGCCGGTGCAGGCCGGCATTCTCGAATGCCGGGGCGGTCAGAATGTCGGTTTCGTCGTCGGCTCGGTGGCGAACCTGGAGTGCGTGTTCCAGAGCGAGGGCCGAAGGCCCGAGGCCTATATGGCGACCGTGCATCGGATCGGCGTGGATCTCGGCTTCACCGAGAAGACGCAGATGAGGTGGGCCGTCAGTGCACCGACCACGCGCCTCGCGCGCGGCGTGCTCGCCGGCAATTATGGCGGCGTCGGCGCCAACGTGTCGGTCGGTGTCGGCGGCGGCGGCAACTTCCTGGTCGGCGGTCCGGCCAACGCCTATGCGCTGCAGCCGATCAGCGTGCAGGGCCAGACGGGTCTCAACGTCGCGGCGGGCGTCGCGAGCCTCGAGCTCGAGCCGGTGGCGTTCGCGCCGGGCGGCCGGCATTTTCATCACCGTCATCATCACCGCCCGATGCGCGGCTGACGCAACGTTTTCATGACGAGAATGAACGGGAGGCCTGCGAAAGCGGGCCTCTTTAATCTTTGGCATGAGAATGCCGATTGTGGCATAGATGCGGCCGGCGCCGGCCATGGGGCCAGCGCTCGCATCACATCTCTCCGCGTTCGGAGCCTTGTTTCATGTCTCGTTCATTCGTTCTTGCAGCGGCAGCGGCGATCCTGCTTGCCACATCCTCAACGTGTGCCCGCGCGCAGCAACCTTCGCTCGTGCAGGTCGGAATCCTCGAGTGCCGCGGCGGCGCGAGCGTCGGCTACGTCGTCGGCTCCGTCACCAATCTCGGCTGCGTGCTGCGCGTCGAAGGCGTGCCGGAGGATCGCTACGTCGCAACCATCCGCAAGGTCGGCATCGATCTCGGCATCACCCAGGAGACGGTGCTCGGCTGGGGCGTCTACGCGCCGGTGGCGCGGCTCGGGCCGGGCGATCTCGCCGGCACCTATGCGGGCGCACAGGGCAGCGCGTCGGTCGGCATCGGCGTGGGGGGCAACGCGCTGTGGGGTGGCTCGGCCAACTCGATTGCGCTGCAGCCGCTCAGCGTGCAGGGGCAGGTCGGCCTCAGCGTTGCCGCGGGTCTGGAAAGCCTGGAACTGCGGCCGGGACGCTAGCCCAGGCGCGATGGTTTCGTGCCTCCGCTCTCCGTGAAACAACGGAGAGCACGGTGTTAACAAATTTCGGACGCATCGCAGCGACACTTTCCCGCTTGCCAAATCCTGAGGTCAGGCAGACCATGGACGTTTGCCGACCCAATCAAGGGCCGAGCTCCAATCCAAAGGAGACGGCGAAATGGGACAAGACGTCAGAAGTCCCCGCGGTCCCCGGTGCATCGCGCTGGTGGGCCCTTTCCAAAGCGGTAAAACCTCCCTTCTCGAAGCGATCCTGGCCCGCACCGGCGCGATCCCGCGCGCCGGCAGCGTCGACGCCGGCAATTCCGTCGGTGACGCCAGCGCCGAGGCCCGTCATCACAAGATGAGCGTCGGGCTGACGGCCACAACCACCAGCTTCATGGGCGAGAATTACACCTTCGTCGACTGTCCGGGCTCGGTCGAATTCTCGCACGACATGCGCGCCGCGCTTCCCGGGGTCGACGCGGCGGTCGTGGTCTGCGAGGCCGACGAGAAGAAGCTGCCGCAGCTCCAGATCATCCTGCGCGAATTGGAAGACCTCAAAATTCCGCGCTTCCTGTTCCTGAACAAGATCGACCGCGCCAGCAAGCGCGTCCGCGAGACGCTCGCGATGCTGCAGCCGGCGTCCCGGGTGCCGCTGGTGTTGCGGCAGATCCCGATCTGGAACGGTGAGTTGATCCAGGGCTTCGTCGATCTCGCGCTGGAGCGCGCCTTCGTCTATCGCGAGCACAAGGCTTCCGAGGTGATCGCGCTCGAAGGCGGCGATCTCGACCGCGAGAAGGAAGCCCGCTTCTCGATGCTGGAGAAGCTCGCTGACCACGACGATGCGCTGATGGAGCAGCTATTGGAGGACATCCAGCCGCCGCGCGACGCCGTATTCGACGATCTCGCCCGGGAATTGCGCGAAGGGCTGATCTGCCCGGTGCTGATCGGCTCGGCCACGCGCGGGAACGGCGTGCTGCGGCTGATGAAGGCGCTGCGCCACGAGGCACCGGACGTGACCGAGACCGCCAAGCGGCTCGGCGCCCGCGCATCGAAGGAGGCGCTCGGCTATGTGCTGAAGACCGTGCATCTGCAGCACGGCGGCAAGCTGTCGCTGACGCGGATCATCGCCGGCCACCTCGACGACGGCGCGACGCTGCATGCCGCTTCCGGCGAAAGCGGCAGGGTGTCGGGCATCCTCGCAGCGAGCGGCGCCCACGACACCAAGCGCGCCGCGGCCGAGGCCGGCGACACCGTGGCCCTCGGCAAGCTCGACGCCATCAAGACCGGCGACACCGTGGCAGCCGGCAAGTCCGCGCCGGCCGCGCTGGTCGAAATCGGGCCGCTGCCGCCGGTGCTCGCGATGTCGATCGCCGCGGTCGACCGCAAGGACGACGTCAAGCTCGGCCAGGCGCTGCTCAGGCTCAACGAGGAGGATCCGTCACTCACCATGGTGCAGAACGCACGCACCCACGACACCGTCTTGTGGGGGCAGGGCGAGATGCATCTACGCGTGGCGCTGGAGCGGCTGCGCGAGCGCTTCGGCATCAATGTCAAGTCGCACCCGCCCGTAGTCGGCTATCAGGAGACCATTCGCAAGCCGATCACCCAGCGCGGCCGGCACAAGAAGCAGTCCGGCGGCCACGGCCAGTTCGGCGACGTCATGCTCGACATCAAGCCGCTGTCGCGCGGCGAGGGTTTCAAGTTCGAGGAAAAGGTGGTCGGCGGTGCGGTGCCGCGCAACTACATCCCGGCGGTGGAGGAGGGCGTCAAGGACGGCCTCACCCGCGGACCGCTGGGCTTCCCGGTCGTCGACGTGCAGGTCACGCTGACCGACGGCTCCTACCACAGCGTGGATTCGTCCGATCTCGCCTTCCGCACGGCGGCGCGGATCGGTCTCAGCGAGGGCCTGCCGCAATGCCAGCCGGTGCTGCTGGAGCCGATCCACACGGTCGAGATCGTCTGCCCGACCGAGGCGACAGCCAAGATCAACGCGATCCTGTCCGGGCGGCGCGGGCAGATCCTCGGCTTCGACACCCGCGAGGGCTGGTCGGGCTGGGACTGCGTCCGCGCCATGATGCCGGAGGCCGAGATCGGCGAATTGATCGTCGAGCTGCGTTCGGCGACCGCAGGCGCCGGCTCGTTCACGCGCCAGTTCGATCACATGGCCGAGGTCACCGGCCGTGCCGCCGACCAGATCATCGCCGCGCATCGCGACGCGGCATAGGTCGCGACGCAGAGAAAGTCCCGGACGGACGCCCGTCCGGGACTTTTTTTGTGTGGACACTTTTCAACCTCAGCGCCTTCGTCGACATTGCTCACGCGAACGCGGGGTTTAGGCAGTGGACCAGTTCAACCTGGCGCGAAAGATGAAGCGGTTGACCATGTGGCTCGACGGCTGCAATCAGCCCGCGGGTGTGACTCGCCGCCAGTTTCACTGCGTCCCGTTCGGCGAGGCCTATGTCACGATCGATCCCTCGGGTCGGAAACCGTATGCCTCCGGCAACCCGAATCGCGTCCATCTGTGTGGGCTGGAAGCAGGAATGAAGCCGGACGGCATCCCGCGCCTGATCGAACTATTCGCCTCCGAAGGCGTCGGCCGCTTCTTCATCTGGTTTAGCCCGGGCCCGGATGTCGCGGTCGCGCGCGGCATGATCGAGCAGGCCGGGCTCATACGCGTCCCCTGGACCCGCTACCCGACGCTGTGCCGCCAACAGCGCGGTCCGGCTCCCTTCACGACCGATCTCGACATCCGACAGGTCGACGGGGAGGAAATAGCTGCGGCGGCGGAACCGCTCGGCGAGGCGCTGTGGCCGGAATATGTGCGGTCGGCAGGCCGCGAGAGCTTCTTCCACTACATGGCGTTCGACGGCGATCGTCCGGTCGCGGTCGCCGCCCTCTGCCTGTTCGAGGACATCGGCTATCTCGGCATGGCCGCGACCCGTGAGGGCGACCGCAAGCGCGGCGCGCAGCAGGCGCTGATCGCGGCGCGCCTGGCGCGGGCCGAAGCGCTCGGCTGCGCGCTCCTGGTGTCGGAGACGCTCACCATGCTGGAGCATTCCCATCGCAACCTGCGCCGCGCCGGCTTCGCGGAGATCTTTGACAAGGAGGTCTACGAGTGGAGTGCTTCGGCGTAGCCGGCAAGCATGCTTGACACCCGTCGCAACATCGCGCTCGCCTGCGCGCTGAGCGCGCTCGCCGGCTATGTCGACGGCATCGGCTTCCTGCATCTGGGCGGGCTGTTCGTGTCGTTCATGAGCGGCACCTCGACCCGGATGGGCGTCAGCCTCGCCGAGGGAAAATGGCTCGACGCGGCCGAGGCGTCCGCCCTGATCGCGCTGTTCACGCTGGGCGCGCTGCTCGGCAGCCTGATCGTGCTCGGCCGCGGCGCCCATCGCCAGCCGCGCGTGCTGCTCGCCGAGGCGGGGCTGCTCGCGTTCGGCGCGCTCTGCTACACGTTCGGGCGGCCGGATTTCACGATCGGCGCCATCGTGATGGCGATGGGCATGGAGAACGCCGTGTTCCAGATCGACGGCGGCGCCGGCCTTGGCCTCACCTATGTCACCGGCGCGCTGGTCAAGGTCGGCCAGCACCTGGCGGTCGCGCTGACCGGCGGGCCGCGTCTCGGCTGGGTCACGAACCTGCTCCTGTGGGCGGCGCTGGCCGCGGGCGCGGTCGGCGGCGGCGCTGCCTATCACTGGATCAATCTCGCGGCGATCTGGTTCGCCGCGATCTGGGCGCTCGGCCTCGCCGCGCTATGCGCGCTGACGGACCATAAGTGACATTGACAGCGGCCGCGGCTTGTCGGATTGGACGGTCATGAGCGCAGAGAAGAAGCCCCCGATGGCGTGCCTGATCGGCTGGCCGGCCGCCCATTCCCGCTCGCCGGTCATTCACCGCTACTGGTTGCGGCTGCTCGGCATCGAAGGTGGCTACATCATCGAGGCGGTGCCGCCGGAGGAATTCGCCGATTTCATCCTGCGGCTGTCGCAGCGCGGCTTCGTCGGCGCCAACATCACCCGCCCCCACAAGGAGCAGGCGCTGGCGCTGAGCAGGGGCGATGCCCGCGCCCGCGCGGTCGGTGCCGCCAACACGCTGTGGTTCGACAACGGCGAATTGTGCTCGACCAACACCGATGTCGAGGGCTTCATCGACAACCTCGATGTCTCGGCGCCGGGATGGGACGGATGCGGTGACGCGCTGGTGCTGGGCGCCGGCGGCGCCGCGCGCGGCGTCGTGTTCGGCCTGATCGAGCGCGGCATCGCCCGCGTGCATGTGGCGAACCGCAGCGCCGAGCGCGCGCAAGGGTTGGCGGAGCAGTTCGGCGAACGGGTTCACCCGTTGCCGTGGGAAGAGGCCAGCAGCGTGCTGCCGCGCGCGGGCCTCCTGGTCAACACCACCTCGCTCGGCATGCACGGCCAGCCGGCGCTCGAGATCGACCTCGGCCGCCTGCTGCCCGAGGCGGCCGTCGCCGATCTCGTCTATGTGCCGCTGGTGACGCCGCTGCTCGCCGCGGCGAGGGCGCGCGGTCTGCGTACCGCCGACGGGCTCGGCATGCTGCTGCATCAGGCCGTGCGTGGATTCAGCTTGTGGTTCGGCCAGCGCCCGCAGGTGACGCCTGAGCTTCGTGCGCTCGTCGAGGCCGATCTCACAAAGGCTTGAGGCCGGAATATCGTGCAGGCGAGGGGGTCTCCTGGTAGGTACACCGACCCTGCCGGAGTGTTCCCATGACTGTTCGCCGTTCCACCTTTGGCCGCCCGCTCATCGCGATCGCGATGGTCACGGCCTCGACCGTTTTCGCCATCGCGCAGAAATCGCCGACGCCGTCGCGGGTGCGCGGCACCATCGAGGCGGTGGATGGCGACACGCTCTCGGTCAAGTCGCGCAGCGGCGAGGACGTCAAGCTGCATCTGACTGCTGATGCGAAGATCGTCGGCCTGATCAAGATCTCGCTCTCCGAGATCAAGGTCGGCTCGTTCATCGGCACCACGACCGTGCCGGGACCGGACGGCATGCCGAAGGCGGTCGAGGTCCATGTCTTCCCGGAAGCCATGCGCGGCACCGGCGAGGGATCGCGGCCCTATGACCTGAAGCCGAATTCCACCATGACCAACGCCACGGTGACCGAGAGCGTGGTCGGCAATGACGGCCACACGCTACTAGTGAAATACAAGGACGGCGAGAAGAAGGTGGAGGTGCCGCAGGACACGCCAGTCGTGACCTATGTCCCCGGCGACAAGTCCGACCTGAAGGCCGGCGCCAGCATCATCGCCTTCGTCAAGCCGCTCGATGACGGCACCTTCGAGAGCAACCGCATCAGCGTCGGCCGCGACGGCCTGACCCCGCCGATGTGATGTTTTGGTCTACGCGCGCGCAGACCAAAACGTCATTCCGGGATGCGTAGGATCGAACCCGGATTCCGGGTTCGATCCTACGGACCGCCCCGGAATGACGGTCCGGATGGTTGACTTCCTCAACACCGCGATCACGCGATCGTCGGTGCCAGCGATCGTGACCTCGGAATACCTTCGTTCCCGCGGGGTTTGGGTTGGCGCGATCGCTGAAAATCCGGAGAAAGAAGCCATGTCGAAGACGAGATCGATGATGCCGCGCCTGCTGGTGGCATCGCTTGCAACCATTTCGGTTCTGACCTCGGTGGCGTGGGCGCAGCAGCCGCCGCCGACCCGCATCCGCGGCACCATCGAGGCGGTGGATGGGCCGGTGCTGGACATCAAGACCCGCGAGGGCACCGACGTGAAGGTGCGGATGACCGACAACGTCGCCGTGTTCGCGGTGGTCAAGACCGAGCTGTCGCAGATCAAGGAAGGCTCTTATATCGGCGTCTCGGCAATGGCCGAGCCGGACGGCACCCAGAAGGCGTTCGCGGTGCACATCTTCCCGGAAAACCAGCGCGGCGCGGCGGAAGGCTTCCGCCCCTGGGATGCGCGCCCCAACTCGACCATGACCAACGCCACCGTCGCCGAGACGGTCAAGGGCACCGACGGCCAGAACATCCTGGTGAAGTACAAGGACGGCGAGAAGAAGGTGGTGGTGCCGCCGGATACGCCGATTGTCACCTTCGTCGCCAGCGACAAGTCCGAGGTGAAGCCCGGCGTGAAGATCATCATCTTCGGCGCGACCAAGAAGGACGACGGCATGCTGGAGGCCAACCGCGTCAATGTCGGACGCGACGGCATCACCCCGCCGATGTGACGTGTTGGTCTGCACGTGTGCAGACCAAACGCCATTCCGGTGCGGTCCGAAGGACCGCACCCCCCGCACAATTCGTAGGGTGGGCTAAGCTTTCGCCGAAGCGCGAGCGGAGGCGGAAGCGTGCCCACCATTGCCGAGCTATGATGCCGATGGATGGTGGGCAGGGCGCCTCGCGCCTTTGCCCACCCTACGAAACCGAGTGTGCGGCCGCTTCAGTCCAGGCTGGCGCGATACACGGAAGACTCATCGAAGAAATAGAGATGCGCACCGCGTCCGAGCAACTGTCCTCTGGGCAAGGGTGAGCCGTCGGGCAATTGCAGTCGCACCCGCCGCGTTGAAAGTGCGCTGCCGTCGAATTGTCCGCGATAGGCCGTGTCCGGCGGCTCCTTGTATTGCGCTGTGAAGAGAATCTGCGCGGCGGAGATCGCGAATTCGTGGCAGCCGCGCAGCTCGGTCCTCCAGTGTGTCGTCCTGAAATCGCGCGATATCCGACACAGGGGAAAATCGGTGTAGAAGAACATCGCTGCTTCCTCGCCGCACACGTTCAACGCGTAGCAGTCGGCCATCCCGTTGTCGTCGGAATACTCCCAGATCTTGTCGCCGGTCTCCGAGAAGCAGACCAGGCCGGCGGCGCCGATGGGCGTCGGACCCGGGCCGCCCCAGCCGAAATTGCCGAACACGCCCTCATCGAAATAGGAGACCCAGATTCGTCCAAGGGCATCCACGTAGGTACGCTCGATCCCGTCGCCGAGAAGGATGCGCGAAACCTCGGAGCTGCCCGGATCGACGATCGCGCCGTTCAGGTCGAAATCCTCCGGGCCGCGCCAGGCGCATCTTGTCGCGACGACGAGAATCCTGCCGCCCGGGAAAACATCGACCAGCGGAAACGTGACATCGAGCTCCGGCAATTCGATCTCCCGCGCGGAGCCGTCGGCTGCCACCAGCGTCAGGCGAAACCGCCTCGCCTCCTTCATCCGCGGCTTGGGAAAGACGCCGCCTCCGCGCGAATAGGTCTCCCTGACCGCGCCAGCGCCGCCAGGCTCGATCGACAGGAACAGGAGCGAGCCGTCATTCGCCACCGACTTGGTGACGAGCGAATAGCCGTCGCGAGAAACGGGTATGTCGGCAAGCTTCTGAACGCGGATGGAATCCATAGTAGCGCTGCCAGCAGGACCTCCTACCCTTGATCAAGGGTAGGAGGTCCTGCGAAACCGAGCAAGATGCGATGGCTTACCCTCACACCGCGATCACGCGGTCGTCGATTTCGGCGATGGTGTTGACGCCGCACAGGCCCATGGTGGTCTCCAGCTCCTTTGCGATCAGGCTGATGGCCTTCTCGACGCCGGCCTGTCCGGCGGCCCCGAGGCCGTAGGCGTAGGCGCGGCCGATCATGCACGACTTGGCGCCGAGCGCGAGCGCCCGCATCAGATCCTGGCCCGAGCGGATGCCGCCGTCGAACATCACCTCCATCTGCCCGCCGACCGTGTCGACGATCTCCGGCAGCACCTCGATCGAGGATGGGGCGCCATCGAGCTGACGGCCGCCATGGTTGGACACCACCAGCGCCTGCGCGCCGCTCTTCGCCGCGATCTCCGCGTCCTCGACGTCGAGGATGCCCTTGAGGATCAGCTTGCCCGGCCAGATCGAACGGATCCAGTCGACGTCCTTCCAGTTCAGCGTGGTGTCGAACTGGGTGTTGATCCAGCTCGACAGCGCGGTGATGTCGTCGCTGCCCTTGAGATGTCCCATCAGGTTGCCGAAGGTGCGGCGCTTGCCGCGCAGCACGCCGGACACCCAGGAAGGCTTGGTGGCGAAGTCGATTAATTTCGACAGCGACCATTCCGGCGGCACGGTCATGCCGTTCTTGATGTCCTGGTGGCGCTGGCCGATCACCTGCAGATCGACCGTCAGCACCAGCGCGCTGCACCTGGCGGCGATCGCGCGCTCGATCAGCGCCTTGATGAAGCCGCGGTCCTTCATGACGTAGAGCTGGAACCAGAACGGTTTCTCGACGCTGGCTGCGATATCCTCGATCGAGCAGATCGACATCGTGCTCTGCGTGAACGGAATGCCGGCGGCCTGGGCCGCGCGGCAGGCATGGATCTCGCCGTCGCCATGCTGCATGCCGAGCAGTCCGACCGGCGCGAGAATCAAGGGCAGGGCGGCCGGCTCGCCGAGGATCGTGGTCGAGAGATCGCGCTTGGACACGTCGACCAGGATGCGCTGGCGGAACTTGATCTCCTGGAGGTCGTCGCGGTTGGCGCGCAGCGTCTCCTCGGCATAGGAGCCGCGGTCGGCGTAGTCGAAAAACGCCTTCGGCACGCGGCGCTTGTGCAGCGCGCGCAGATCCTCGATGCAGGTGATGTGTTTCATGGGCGTCCCCCGCCTTCTTGCGTTCACGGCTTTCGGGGTCATCTAGCATGATTGAGGCGGCTGCCAAATGCTGGGGAGCCGTGCGGCCAGGAGGTGACGATGCGTGGCTCCGGTTCGAAGAAGGCCAGATCCAGCAAGGATGCCGAAAAGCGCCGGCTTGATTCGGCGCTGGAGGAGGGGCTCGAGGAAAGCTTTCCGGCCTCCGACCCGCCCAATCTCACCCAGCCGCCGCCTTCCAAGGGCGACCACGACGTGTTCCGAAAGGACTGAACGCGTCGCGTCTGGCCGAAATAATTAATTTAAACAAATAATTGCAGTTGCCGCGGCGGAGTTCGTCGCGGTAATTATTCATCATATTTTTTGAAGCCAATTTAGCGACGAAGGCATTATAACCCCAAATTCTCGGGGGCGATGACAGGCCTCCGCCGCTTGCGCTCGGGAAGCGGCGCACTGGGGGTTCCATGAGCCGTAACTATTTCGGTACCGACGGCATTCGTGGTCGTGCCAACGCACTGATCACACCGGAGTTGGCGCTCAAGGTCGGCCAGGCTGCGGGCCTGCTGTTCCAGCGCGGCGACCACCGCCACCGCGTCGTCATCGGCAAGGATACCCGCCTGTCCGGCTACATGATCGAATACGCGATGGTCGCGGGCTTCACCTCGGTCGGCATGGATGTGCTGCTGGTCGGCCCGATGCCGACACCGGCGGTCGCGATGCTGACCAAGTCGATGCGGGCCGACCTCGGCGTGATGATCTCCGCCTCGCACAATCTGTTCGAGGACAACGGCATCAAGCTGTTCGGCCCGCAGGGCTTCAAGCTCTCCGACGATGTCGAGAGGCAGATCGAGCAGTTGCTCGACGAATGCCTGACCAAGCGGCTGGCTCAGAGCGCGAGCCTGGGGCGCGCGCGCCGCATCGACGGCGTGCACGACCGCTATATCGAGTTCGCCAAGCGCACTCTGCCGCGCGACCTATCGCTCGACGGCCTGCGTGTGGTGGTCGATTGCGCCAATGGCGCGGCCTACAAGGTGGTGCCGGAAGCGCTGTGGGAGCTCGGTGCCGACGTGATCTCGATCGGCGTCGAGCCTGATGGATTCAACATCAACAAGGAATGCGGCTCGACGTCGCCGGAGGCGCTCTGCAAGAAGGTGCGGGAGATGCGCGCCGACATCGGCATCGCGCTCGACGGCGACGCCGATCGCGTCATCCTGGTCGACGAGCGCGGCCATCTCGTCGACGGCGACCAGTTGCTCGCGGTGATCGCGCAGAGCTTCAAGGAGGACGGCAGGCTGGCGCGGCCCGGCATCGTCGCCACCGTGATGTCGAACCTCGGGCTGGAGCGCTACCTCAACGGCATCGGGCTCGAGCTGGTGCGCACCCCGGTCGGCGACCGCTACGTGCTCGAGCGCATGCTCGCCGACGGCTACAATCTCGGCGGCGAACAGTCCGGCCATATCATCCTGTCCGACTACGCCACGACCGGCGACGGGTTCGTCGCCGCGTTGCAGGTGCTCGCCGTGGTGCAGAAGCTGCGCCGCCCGGTGTCGGAGGTCTGCCACAGATTCGATCCGCTGCCGCAGATTCTGAAGAACGTGCGCTATCGCAGCGGTAAGCCGCTCGACGATGCCGAGGTCAAGTCCGCGATCGACGCCGGCGAGAAGCGGCTCAACGGCCACGGCCGGCTCTTGGTACGCTCGTCGGGAACCGAGCCCGTGATCCGCGTGATGGGCGAGGGCGACGATCGCAACATGGTCGAGGAGGTCGTCGATCACATCGTCACCGCGCTCGGCCAGGCGGCGGCCTGATAGCGCAATCCAGCCATGGGCTATTGACGGTGGTGGCACGCGTGCCGCCATCGTAGGAAGGCCGCATCGTTTCACTGATCGATGCGAGGTGTCACCTTGAACAAGTCCGTCGTCGTCTCCGAGGAAACGCTGACCGAGCCGGTCGTCGTTCCGGAGATCAGGCGGACGATGGCGGCGAAGGCGGCGGGTCCGGCCTATATCGTGCTCGCCGGCATCAGCTTCTCGCACTTCCTCAACGACACCATGCAGTCGTTGATCGCCTCGGTCTATCCGATCCTGAAGGCGACCTATGCGCTCGACTTCGCGCAGATCGGGCTGATCACGCTGGCGTTCCAGTTCACGGCTTCGCTGCTGCAGCCCGTGGTCGGGCATTTCACCGACAAGAAGGCGCAGCCGTTCTCGCTCGCGATCGGCATGTCCTCGACCTTCTTCGGGCTGCTGCTGCTCAGCGTCGCGCGGCAATATCCGGTGATCCTGATCTCGGCGGCGCTGATCGGGCTCGGCTCGGCGGTGTTCCATCCGGAATCGGCGCGAATCGCGCGGCTCGCCTCCGGCGGCCGCTACGGCTTCGCGCAATCGGTATTCCAGCTCGGCGGCAGCTTCGGCACCTCGATGGGGCCGGTGCTCGCGGCACTGATCGTGGTGCCGTTCGGCCAGCCGTCGATCGCCTGGTTCTCCTCGATCGCCTTCGTCGCGATCGTCATCCTGTGGCGCATCGGGCTGTGGTACCGGCCGCAGATCAAGGCGAAGAAATTCGTATCCGTCGATGCGCATCCGGATGCGCCGAGTTCGCGCCGCGTGACCGTCGCACTCGCGGTGCTGGTGGCGCTGCTGTTCTCCAAGCAGCTCTACGTCTCCAGCCTGTCGAGCTATTACATCTTCTACCTGATCGACAAGTTCGGCGTCTCGACCCAGGCGGCGCAGATCTATCTGTTCGTGTTTCTCGCCGCCAATGCCGTCGGCGCCTTTCTCGGCGGGCCGCTGGGCGACCGCTTCGGCCGCAGGATCGTGATCTGGTTCTCGATCCTCGGCGCGCTGCCGTTCACGCTGGCGCTGCCCTATGTCGGGCTCGCTGCGAGTGCGGTGCTGACCGTGTTCATCGGCCTCATCATCTCCTCGACCACGTCGTCGATCATCGTGTTCGCGCAGGAATTGGTGCCGCACCGCTTCGGCATGATCTCCGGCGTGTTCTTCGGCGTCGCCTTCGGCATCGGCGGTCTCGGCGCCGCAGTGCTCGGCAAGCTCGCCGACCACACCTCGATCGGCTTCGTCTACCAGGTCTGCGCCTTCCTGCCGGCGATCGGCCTGCTCGCGGTGTTCCTGCCCACGATGCCACGGCACACGCGCTGAGGCGCGCGACCCGTCCGGCCCGTCGTTTTCTCGCGCGTTAACTTCTGTCCCGCTCCGTTAACCATTGTGAAGAAGGTCAGCGCCGCTGGCCGATGCTTTTCGCGCGAGCGTTCGTAGGAAATCAACCTTAAGAATTAGGGTTAAGCGGTAATTAAGTAATTAGTGCCATCGTCCTGCCCGTGAATTGTCGGATGTGAGGCCATCGCTCGCCTCACTTGGCCAAAAGGACAAAGCCAATGCGTAGCGTTAAGCCCCTCATTGCCGCCGCGGCGGCTTCACTGCTGTCGACCGCGGCATTCGCCGCCGACATGCCCATCAACCCGCCCCCGATGTATGCGATGCCGCAGCCGGTCGATTTTGGCGGCTGGTACCTGCGCGGCGATATCGGTATGACCAACACGAGCACGAAGCTGCACGAGAACAGCTATGACACGCTGCCGGCCGGGACCGCCTTCAACCAGTACGGTCATGGCTTCGACGGCGGCATGCGGTTCGGCGTCGGCGTCGGCTATCAGTTCAACAGCTGGTTCCGCGCCGACATCACCGGTGAGTACCGTTCGCGCGCAAGCTTCAACGGCACCGACTTCTTCATGTTCAATCCCGGCGGCGGGCTCGCCGATACCTATCATGGCGGCTACACGAGCTGGGTCGGACTGGTCAACGCCTATGCCGATCTCGGCACCTGGTGGTGCCTGACGCCGTTCATCGGCGCCGGTGTCGGTGCCGCCAATATCAGGACCACCGCCTTCACCGACAACGCGACCTTTCCGGCGTTCGACGGCCGCACCAGCGCCTTCGCCGCCGATGGCGCCTCGAAGACGAACTTCGCGTGGGCAGCCCATGCCGGGGTCGCCTACAGGGTCACCAACGACTTCACGGTCGAGCTGGCGTATCGCTATCTCGACATGGGCACCGGCGTTCAGGGCGGCGGCCACTTCTTCGATGGCACCAATATCGGTCAATCCAGCTTCCAGTTCCGCGACATGATCTCGCAGGACCTCAAGCTCGGCGTGCGCTGGATCTGCTGCGACGTGCTTCCCCCGCCGCCACCGCCGCTGGTGCGCAAGGGCTGATCGCGGCCACAATCACTTAGGGTTGGTTAACGGCGCGGGGCTTTCCCGCGCCGTTTTCTTTTGCCGTTTTCCCGACACGGAAACGCCGCAGGAACGATTGGTTAAGGTTAACGCGCGATGATCTCCTCGGATCTAGTCTCGATGGAGAGCGTTGCGATGCGTGGTTTCCTGGTGGCGGTGATGGTGTTGGGAGCGGTATCTGCCGCGCACGCGGCCGACATGCCCGACCTTCCGATCCTGCGCGGCGGCTTCGCCGACGGCCTCTCAGCGAGCCGCGTCAACTGGGAGGGCTTCTACGTCGGCGGCCAGGGCGGCCTCGGCACCTCCGACATGGACTTCACCGGGGCGACGAAGGATCTCGCGACCAAGCTGCTGTTCGACACGGCGATCCAGAATGCCGGCGATGTTTCCGACTGGCCGCTGGGCGGCAAGGTGTCGACGCACGGCCACGGCTTCGGCGCGTTCGCCGGCTACAACGCCCAGTGGGAAGATGTCGTGCTCGGCCTCGAGCTCAGCTACATGCACGGCAGCTTCGGCGGCTCGCAGACCGACAGCATGACCCGCATCTTCACCGACAGCAACGGCACCACGGACACCGTGACCTATCAGGCCGACGGATCGGTCAAATTGACCGACATGGCGTCGGCGCGGCTGCGCGCCGGCTATGCATGGGGCATCTTCCTGCCTTACGCCTTCGGCGGCATGGCGCTCGGGCAGGCCGACATCGTCAAGACCGCCTCGATCTACGGCACGCAGGTGGGGACCGGTTTCAACGTCCCGTTCTACCTCAGCGCGACCGATGCCCAGAACAGCCGGTTCGTCTATGGCTATAGCTGGGGTCTCGGCGTGGACGTGATGCTGATGTCGGGCCTGTTCCTGCGCGGGGAGTGGCAGTACAGCCGCTATGCCGCCTCGATCGACACCGCGGTCAACACCTTCCACGTCGGTCTCGGCTACAAGTTCTGATCGGGCGAGCCGATTGGCCCGTTGACGGCGGCGCTGCCGCCTGCTGCTCTTCGCCATCGCGAGCAGGAGGCGACGGCGATGAGGATTCATGGCGATAGCGGCTCGGGCAACTGCCTGAAGGTCAAATGGGTCTGCGACACGCTTTCGCTGCCCTACGCCTGGGTCGACGTCGACACCATGACGGGCGGCAGCCGCACGGCCCAGTTCCTGAAGCTCAATCCATGGGGGCAGGTGCCGACGGTCGAGTTCGACGACGGCCGCACGCTCGCCCAGTCCAATGCCATCATTCGCTATCTCGCCGATGGCAGCGCGCTGATTCCGGCGGATCCGTTCAGCGCGGCGCAGATGGAGGCCTGGATGTTCTGGGAGCAGAACAGCCACGAGCCCTACGTCGCGGTCTGCCGCTTCCAGATGGTCTATCTGGGCAAGCCGGCGAGCGCGCTCGACGAGAATCTGGTGAAGCGCGGCTATGCCGCGCTCGACGTGCTGGAACGCCGCCTTGCCGATGCGCGCTTTCTGGTCGGCGAGAACTTCTCACTCGCGGACGTCACGCTGCTCGCCTATACGCGCGTCGCGCATGAGGGCGGTTTCGACCTCGGCCGCTACACGGCGCTGCGGCGCTGGATCGCGGAAGCCGAGCAGGCGCTCGGCCTTCCGCCGGCGCGGTGAGCGCCACGGTCGCGATCCGAACGAAGAAGAGCCGAAACATCATGACAGCGATCTCCGCCATCACCATCCGCCGCGCCTGCCGCGACGATGTCACCGCCATCGTCGCGATGCTGGCCGACGATCCGCTGGGACGTGCGCGCGAGCGGCTGGACGATCCCCTGCCCGCATCCTATTTCGGCGCGTTCGAGCGGCTCGACGCCGATGTCAACGTCACGCTCGTGGTCGCGGAGGAGGGCGGCAAGGTGGTCGGCTGCCTGCAGCTCTGCATCCTGCCGGGGCTCAGCTCGCAGGGTGCTTCGCGCGGCCTGCTCGAGGATGTCCGCGTCGCCTCCGACCGGCGCAGCCGCGGCATCGGCGAGAAGCTCGTGCGATGGGCGGTCGACGAAGCGCGCGGCAAGGGCTGCAAGCTGGTCGAGCTGCTCACGCATCACACCCGCACCGACGCGCAGCGCTTCTACGGGCGGCTCGGTTTTGCGCGCAGCCATGTCGGCATGACGATCCGGTTCTAGCAGCGACAAGGAAGTGAGCATGTCAGCGATGTCAGCCATCAACCCGCTCACCGCCATCGCCGTCGTGCTGGCAACGGCCGCGACCGACGCCGTTTACGTGATGTTTACCTCGGCGGTGGTGGCGCGGCGGCGCGTGCCGGCGGCGACCTGGAGCAGCGTCTGGTATCTGCTCTCCTCCTTCGCTGTGATCAGCTCCACCGAGAACTGGGTCTATGTCGGCTTTGCCGCGATCGGCTCCTGGATCGGCGCCTATGTGTCGATGACCTTCCTGCATCGGCCGGGCGGCGGCGCGCCGTTCGGCGCCGCGCCGGAATAGAACGATTAACAGATGCTTCCAGCGTGGGCCGCCGATCGCCCGCCCGTCAATGGCCCGTGATCGCGCCGTCCTTGACGACTGGTCCCGATTCCCATATGTGCAGCGGCGGGACACCTCCCCCCAACGGGAGGCTTACTATCTGGAAGGGTAGATCATGACGACAGCGAAGCCCGCTCAGCGGCCGGCCGTGCCGCATTTTTCGTCCGGCCCCTGCGCCAAGCGCCCCGGCTGGAATCCCCAAAATCTCAAGGACGCCGCACTCGGCCGCTCGCATCGCGCCAAGGTCGGCAAAGCGCGGCTCAAGCAGGCCATCGAGCTGACGCGCGAGGTGCTCGAGGTGCCTGCCGATTACCGGATCGGCATCGTGCCGGCCTCCGACACCGGCGCGGTCGAGATGGCGCTGTGGTCGCTGCTCGGCGCCCGTGGCGTCACCACGCTCGCCTGGGAATCCTTCGGCGAGGGCTGGGTCGGCGACATCCTCAAGGAATTGAAGCTCAAGGACGTCACCCAGCTTCACGCCGGCTATGGCGAGATCGTCGACCTCTCCAAGGTCGATTGCGATACCGACATCGTCTTCACCTGGAACGGCACCACCTCCGGCGTGCGCGTGCCGAACGCGGACTGGATCAAGGCCGACCGCAAGGGCCTGACGATCTGCGACGCCACCTCGGCGGCGTTCGCGCAGCTGCTGGACTGGCCCAAGCTCGACGTCGTGACCTTCTCCTGGCAGAAGGCGTTGGGCGGCGAGGCCGCGCATGGCATGCTGGTGCTGTCGCCGCGCGCCGTCGAGCGGCTCGAAACCTACAAGCCGGCCTGGCCGCTGCCGAAGATCTTTCGCATGACCAAGGGCGGCAAGCTCAATGCCGGCATTTTCGAGGGCGAGACCATCAACACGCCGTCGATGCTGTGCGTCGAGGACTATCTCGATGCACTGAACTGGGGCAAGTCGATCGGCGGACTGAAGGCGCTGATCGCCCGCGCCGACGCCAACACCAAGGTGCTGGCGGACTGGAAGGCGAAAACGCCCTGGATCGACTTCCTGGGCAGGGATCCCGCGATCCGCTCCAACACCTCGGTCTGCCTGAAGGTGGTCGATCCGGCCATCACCTCGCTGAATCCGGACGCGCAGGCCGAGTTCTGCAAGAAGCTGGTGGCGCTGGTCGAGAAGGAAAATGCCGGCTTCGACTTCGCGCATTATCGCGACGCGCCGGCCGGCCTGCGCATCTGGTGCGGCGCCACGGTCGAGGCATCCGACGTCGCTCTCTTGACGCAGTGGATCGATTGGGCGTTTGCCGAGGCCAAGGCGCAATTGCCGAAGGCGGCTTAGCTTTCATGTTCACCTCTCCTTGTTCTTGCAAGGGGAGGGAGAAGAACAATCCGAGACTTCACCACTTTGGCCCCTACGGGCAGCCCTCGTGCGGGGGGCGAGGATCATTCAAATGTCAAAACCCAAAGTTCTCATTTCCGACGCGCTCTCGCCCGCCGCTGTCCAGATCTTCAGGGATCGCGGCGTCGAGGTCGATTTCCAGCCCAATCTCGGCAAGGACAAGGACAAGCTCGCCGAGATCATCGGCAACTATGACGGCCTTGCGATCCGCTCCGCGACCAAGGCGACCGCCAAGATCATCGAGCGCGCGAAGAAGCTGAAGGTGATCGGCCGCGCCGGCATCGGCGTCGACAATGTCGAAATCCCGGCGGCGACCGCCAAGGGCATCATCGTGATGAACACGCCGTTCGGCAATTCCATTACCACAGCGGAGCACGCGATCTCGCTGATGCTGGCGCTGGCGCGCGAGATTCCGCAGGCCGATGCCTCGACCCAGGCCGGCAAGTGGGAGAAGAACCGCTTCATGGGCGTCGAAATCACCGGCAAGATGCTCGGCATCGTCGGCTGCGGCAACATCGGCTCGATCGTTGCCGACCGCGCGCTCGGCCTGCGCATGCGGGTGATCGCCTTTGACCCGTTCCTGTCGCCCGAGCGCGCCCGGGACATCGGGGTGGAGAAGGTCGATCTCGACGAGCTGTTCAGGCGCGCCGATTTCATCACGCTGCACACGCCGCTGACCGAGAAGACCAGGAACATCATCGACGCGGCCGCCTTCAAGAAGATGAAGCAGGGCGTGCGCATCATCAACTGCGCCCGCGGCGGCCTGGTCGACGAGCAGGCGCTGGTCGAGGCGTTGAATGCCAAGCACGTCGCGGGCGCGGCGTTCGACGTGTTCTCCGAGGAGCCGGCCACGTCGAACGTGCTGTTCGGCCATCCCAACGTGATCTGCACCCCGCATCTCGGCGCCGCCACCACCGAGGCACAGGAGAACGTCGCGCTGCAGGTCGCCGAGCAGATGTCGGACTACCTGCTCTCCGGCGCGATCTCGAACGCGGTCAACTTCCCCTCGATCACGGCGGAAGAGGCGCCGAGGCTCCGGCCGTTCATCGAGCTCGCCGAGAAGCTCGGCTCGTTCGCGGGCCAGCTCACCGAGACCGGCATCGTCAAGGTGCAGATCACCTATGAGGGCCAAGTCGCCGAGATGAAGATCAAGGCGCTCACGTCGGCGGTGCTGTCGGGCCTGCTGCGCCCGATGCTCGGCGACGTCAACGTCGTCTCGGCGCCGGTGGTCGCCAAGGAGCGCGGCATGATCGTCGACGAGGTGGTGCGCGCAGCGCAGAGCGATTACGAGAGCCTGATCACGGTCAACGTCACGACCGAGCGGCAGGAGCGCTCGGTGTCGGGCACGGTGTACGCCGACGGCAAGCCGCGGCTGGTTGATATCAAGGGCATCCGGGTCGACGCCGAGTTCGGCAAGACGATGATCTACGTGACCAACGAGGACAAGCCAGGCTTCATCGGCAAGTTCGCAAGCCTGCTCGGCGACGCCAGGATCAACATCGCGACCTTCCATCTCGGTCGGATGAAGCAGGGCGGCGACGCCATTGCGCTGGTCGAGGTCGACGGCGCGGTACCGCCGGACGTGCTGGCCAAGGTGCAGGCGCTGCCGCAGGTCAAGCAGGCCAAGGCCCTGGTCTTCTGAAACAAAGGCCCGGGTCTTCTGAAAATCGGATCATCCGCCGCGGCGGATGCAATCGGCATGAAATGTTCCCTTGCGGCGTTTCGCCTCGGATGCGGCGAAACGTAGGCGGCGGTTATGTCTTAACGACGCCGCAAATCGAACCGATCTCTCCATCGCTGCGTCTCACCACTTGCTTGTGGTGTGGCCGTTTTTTCGTGCGTTTGGTCGCGCCGCCGGAATGGGGGCGCGATCCATGAAGATTTGCCGGAGGGACGTCATGCGACTTGTTACCAATTATCTCGCCACCACGAGCCTCGTGCTCGTCGCAGCCTTCGCCGGCGGCGCTGCATGGGCTGCCGACCTGGAAACCGGCTCGGCGATCGATGCCGTCACGGTCTATCCCGACGGCGCCACCGTGACGCGCGTCATCAATGTCGATCTGCCCTCGGGCGACAATACGCTGGTGGCGAAGGACTTCCCGCCGTCGCTGGACGTGGCCTCGCTGCGGGTCGAGGGCGCGGCAGGCGAGAAGCTCACGGTCGGCGCAATCGACGCCCGGGCGCCCAAGCCGGTCGCCCCGACCAACTTGCCTGAGCTCGACAAGCGCATCGAAGGGCTCAGGGATCAGCGCGCCGATCTCGACGGCGCGGTCGCCGCCGCCGAGGCGCGGCGCAAATTCGCCGAGCGCTTTGCGGAAGCGTCGCCTGCCGGATTGGGCGAAAAAGGCGAGGCGCGACCGCTCAGCGACTGGCGCGCCGCCTTTGCCGCGGTTGCCGAGGAGGTCGCGAACGCCGACACCGCGATCCGTGACGCGCAGCGCAAGCAGCGCGACATCGACCGCGAGATCGCGCGGTTGGAAGCCGACCGCGCCGCCAAGCCCCCGGCGAAATTCGAAGTCCGGATCGATCTCGCCGCAGCGGCCGCGACCAAGGCGACCCTGCGGGTCACCTATTCCATGCGCCGTGCGCACTGGACGCCGCTCTACGATGCGCGTCTCGACACCGGCGCCAAGGACCGCAAGCCGTCCCTCGAACTGGTGCGGCGCGCCGAGATCACGCAGAGTACCGGCGAGGACTGGTCGAACGTGATGCTCGGCGTTTCCACCGTTCGCATGACCCGCGGCGGCAGCGCGCCGGAGCTCGCTTCGCTGATCGTGCAATATCCGCCTCCGCCGCGTGCCGCTCCGCCGCTCGGCGCTCTCGGCGGCGCGGCGGAAAGGGACATGGCGCGCTCGGCGGTCGCGCAAGCACCGGCGTCAGCGGCGCCGGCGCCCGAGCCGCTGGAGAAGAAGAAGGCCGACGAGCAGCAGGCCGTCGCCGAGGTCGGCGCCTTCCAGGCCGCGTTCAGGATTCCCGGGCGCGTCAGCATCGGCGCCAGCGAAGGCACGAAAAGCCTGCGCATCTCGACCACGACCATCGTTCCCGATCTCGTCATCCGTTCGGCGCCGGTGCTCGACCCGACTGCGTTCCTCGAAGCAAGCTTCGTGCAGAACGAGGATGCACCGCTGCTGCCCGGCCGGGTCGCGATCTATCGCGATGGCGGCTTCGTCGGCCGCGGCGCGATGATGGCGGCCGGCAAGGACGAGACGGTGCGCTTAGGCTTCGGCGCGGATGACAAGGTCAAGATCGAGCGTGCCGTGATCAAGCGCAACGAGGGTTCGTCCGGCCTGATCGTCGCCACGTCGAAGACCGACGAGCGCAGCTTCAAGACCAGCGTTCGCAACGGCCACGACTTCCCGATCAAGGTCGCGATCCAGGACCAGTTGCCGGTCAGCGAGAATGAGGACATCGTGGCCGAGATGCTGCCCTCGACGACGCCGCCCACCACGACCAATGTGCGCGACAAGCGCGGGGTGCTGGAATGGGCCTTCGAAGCCAGGCCCGGCGAGGCCAGGGATATCGGCTTCGCCTGGCGCGTCCGCTGGCCGAAGGACAAGGGCGTCGTCATATTACCGTCTGGTTGATCGCGGAGTGATGCCAGTGGTTTTGAGCGTGGAGTCGGCGATCGACGCCGTCATGGTCTATCCGGACGGCGCGCTCGTCACACGGGTCATCGCCGTCGATCTGCCGGCCGGCGACAGCAGGGTGCTGGTGGAGGACTTTCCGCCCGAGCTGGACACCGCCTCGCTGCGCGTCGATGGCGAGGCGGAAGAGAAGCTCATGATCGAGGCGGTCGATGCCCGGCCGCCGCGACCGGTCCCGCCGGCCAAGCTGCCGGAGATCGACCAGCGGATCGAGGTGTTGAAGGACGAGCGCGCCGATCTGCAGGATGCGATCGCCGCGGCCGAGGCGCGGCGAAAATTCGCGGAGCGTTTCGCCGAGAAGTCACCCGCCGGGCTGGGCGAGCAGGGCGAGGCGCGGCCGCTCGCGGAGTGGCGCGCGGCGTTTGCGGCCGTGTCGGAGGAAGTCGCGGATGCGCGTGCCGCGATCCGCGCCGCCGAGCGCAGGCAGCGCGAGCTCGACCGCGAGATTGCTCGCCTCGAAGCCGATCGCGCCGCCGAGCCGCCGAACAGGCTCGGATTGCGGATCGATGTTTCGGCAGCGGCAGCCACCAGGGCGGTGCTGCGGGTCAGCTACGCCATGCGCGACGCGTGCTGGGCGCCGCTCTATGATGCCCGGCTCGATACCGGCAGCGGGGATCGCAAACCGGCGCTCGAACTGATCCGCCGTGCGGAGATCACCCAGAGCACGGGCGAGGACTGGTCCGATGTGACGCTTTCGCTGGCGACAGCCCGTGTCGCCCGCCGCAGCGAGGTGCCGGATCTGGACCCGTTGATCGTGGAGTTCGAAGCCGCGGAGTTCGCCGTGGTGAGGCGAAGGTTCGAGCCTGCGGGCGCGGCGTCCGCTCCCGCGCCGAAAAAGGCCGAGGAGCAGCAGGCGGTGCAGGAGACCTCAGCCTTTCAGGCGACGTTCCGGATTCCTGGACGCGTCAGCATCAGCGCCAGCGAGGGCGGCAGAGGTCTGCGCATCTCCACGGTGAGCATCGCGCCCGAGCTCGTCATCCGTTCGACGCCGCTCCTCGATCCGACCGCGTTCCTCGAAGCGAGCTTCGTGCATGGCGAAGACGCGCCGCTGCTGTCCGGCCGGGTCGCGATCTATCGTGACGGCATGTTCGTCGGCCGTGTCCAGATGACCGGGGCCGGCAAGGGCGAGACGGTGCGGCTGGGTTTCGGCGCCGACGACCAGGTCAAGGTCGAGCGCGTGGTGGTGAAGCGGAGCGAAGGCTCGTCAGGCCTGATCGTGACGACGTCGAAGACCGATGAGCGCAGCTTCAAGATCATCGTGCACAATGGCCACGATTTTCCGATCCAGATGATGATCCTGGACCAGATGCCGGTCAGCGAGCATGAGGACATCGTGGTCGAGCTGTTGCCGTCGAAGACGCCGCCGACTGCCAGCAACGTGCGGGACAAGCGCGGGGTGCTGGAATGGGCTTTCGAAGCCAGACCCGGCGAGTTCAAGGAGATCGCTTTCGGCTGGCGCATGCGCTGGCCCAAGGACAGGGGCGTGGTCATGCCGCCATCCGGTTAAGTCGGCGGCCGGCGACAAAAAGTCGGACTCCGTGACCTTGATCACGCTGTTGCCGTCAATGTGACGCTAGCTGTGTGGGATCAGGGCGCCCGTCGGGTTGCCCACCGCACCGGTACCATGGCATGGCTGACGCATCATGGTTTGCTTTTCGGGGTCTCATGCTTTTTCGGGGTCTCATGATGAAACGGATGTTCGCCGCGATGATCGTCGGCTCAATCGGATTGGCCGGGGTGGCCCAGGCACAGACGCCGGCACCTGCGGCCGTCGTCGAGGACGTGCAGGGCAAGGTCACCGGTGCCGAGTTCATGGACTATGTCGTGCCGGGTCAGGTCATCAAGCTCGGACCCGGCGGCGTCGTCGTGCTCGGCTACATGAAATCATGCTGGCACGAGACCATCTCAGGGATCGGCACGGTGATCGTCGGCGCCGAGCAGAGCGCGGTTCATCTCGCCGATTTCAAGGCCAACAAGGTGACCTGCGATTCGAGCCAGGCCAATCGAATCGGCAAGGAGGCCGGCGAGAGCGCCGCCACGGTGGTGCGCAGCATCGCGGAAGAAAGCGTCCCGCCGCCGGTCGTGCTGCACGGCCTGTCGCCGGTGATCGCCACCGCCGAACGGGGCAAGCTGATCGTCGAGCGGCTCGACGTCAAGGGCGAGCGCTACGAGGTCGATGCGGGCGGCAAGTCCTATGACTTCCTCAAGGCCAACACGGCCCTGAAAGCCGGCGGCACCTATGCGGCGAGCCTGAAGTCCAAACGGGTGGTGTTCCGGATCGATGCCAGCGCCGCGCCCGGGCCGAGCCCGATCGTGGGGCGCCTGGTCACATTGCGATAGGCAGCGGAGGAGGCGGTCCGGACCACGCCATGGGGAGCGCCGTCAGGCGGGACGTCATCGTCATCCTGATCGTCGCGCTGGCGAGCGGGCTCGTCACCGTTCTTCCGCCTTTCACCCATGTGCATGGCTGGTCGATCGACATCCTCACCGCGTTGCGCTTTCAGCTGTTCGGGCCGCGTCGCGATGCGGCCGCGGCGCCGGCCGTGGTGATCGCGATCGATGAGGAGACATACCACACCCCGCCATTCGAGGGATCGCCGACGACGATCTGGACCACCGAGATCGGCCGCGTCCTGACCGCCGTGCTCGAGGGCGGCGCCAAGGTGGTCGGGTTCGACATCGTGTTCGAGAATTCGATCGAGCAATCCGTGCTCGCCTTCGGCGAGGATTCGGTCGGTGCGAAGATGCGTGGTTTCGACCGGCCCTTTTTGCGCGCGCTGGCGTCGGGTGCTTCCGCCGGCAAGGTCGTGCTGGGCGAGGTGCTCGGGACGGAGGTTATCCACGCGCCTTCGCCCGGGCAGGGCATCGCGGTGAAGAGGCAGCAGAACATCCGTCCACTGAACGTCTATACCGATCCCGACGAGGTGGTCCGGCGCGTGCAGCTCACTTTCCCGGAACAGGAGAAGCCGGTGCCGTCGATGGCGCTGGAGTTGGCCTCGCGTGCGATCGGCGCCGAGCCGGCATTTTCCGACGACGGCAACGTGACGCTCGCGGGCTATCGAATTCCGGGCGCGATGACGAACACGATGACGCTGAATTTCGATGGCGGGGCGAACGACATCGAAACCTTCTCGCTCGCGGACTTGCGCGCCTGTGTCGAGAAGAACGACCGGGAGTTCTTTCATCGCGTGTTCGCCAACCGGGTCGTGATCCTCGGCACGATGGTCAGCCTGGAGGACCGCAAATCGACCTCCAAGCGCTTCGTCACCCGACCGGAGGCGGCCAATGCGCCGCGCTGTGCGCTCCCTGGGGCGACCGTCACCGCGCCGCGGTTCGATCCCGGCAGCATCGCCGGCGTGTATGTTCATGCCACCGCGGTCAACAATCTGCTCGGCCATGATGCGCTGGTCGAGCTCGGGCGATGGTCCACCATGCTGATCGCGATCGGCCTCGCACTGTTCATGGCCATCGTGGCGCGGCGGTTCGCGCCGGTTGGCGCTGCCTCGATCTATCTTGCCATGATGGCACTGTGGACCTTCGGCGCCACGCTGGCCTTTGCCAGGACCCTGGTGCTGCCGTTGAGCGAGCCGTTCGCCGCAGGTCTCGCGGCGCTCGCGATGATCATCGCCTACCGCCTCGTTGTCACCGACCGCGGCCAGCGCCTGCTGCGCCGGAGCTTTGCGCTCTATCTCGCGCCGCAGGTGATCGACCGCATGCTGGCTTCGAACAAGCTCCCGGAACTGGGCGGCGAGACGCGCAACGTCACCATCTTCTTTTCCGACCTCGCCGGCTTTTCCGCGATCTCCGAGCGGATGACGCCGGCCGAGCTCGTGACCTTCATGAACGAATATCTGTCCGCCATGACCGACGTCGTCGAGGCCAATGGCGGCTATGTCGAGAAATATATCGGCGATTCCATCGTCGCGGTGTTCGGTGCGCCGATCGACGATGCCGATCACGCCCGTCATGCCGCCGAAGCCGCGCTCGGTTGCCGCGCGCGCCTCGCCGAGCTCAACCGCGACTCGCCGGTGCTGCACGGCTTCGACGTCGCACAGCGGATCGGGCTCAATACCGGCGAGGCGCTGGTCGGCAATATCGGCTCGCGGCGGCGCTTCAACTATTCGGTCATGAGCGACGCCGTGAACGTCGCCTCGCGGCTCGAGGGCGCCAACAAATATTACGGCACGACCATCATCGCCTCCGAGACGACGGTGGCGATGGCAGGTGAGAGTTTTGCCTGGCGCGAGCTGGATGCGACGCGGGTCAAGGGCCGCGAGAGCGCAGTGAGGATCTACGAGCTCATGGCGCCGGCGGGCGAGGCGACGCCGCGGCAGCGCGACGCCGCGGCAGCCTATGCCGAAGGGCTGGCGCGTTGGCGAAATCGCGAATTCGAGCCTGCCGCGCAATCGTTCGCGCGTGCGGCAGCCTTCGACAAGCCTTCAGCGCTGTTTGTCGTCCGCGCGCGCGAGCTCGCGCAGCAGCCGCCAGGTGCGGACTGGGAGCCGGTCAGCGCGCTGGAGGGAAAGTAGTTTCGGCGCAGTCGCCGAGGGCACCGTCTCCCGTCTTCCCTCTCCCCGTGAAGAACGGGGGCGAGGGAGCGTACCCCTCGACGCCGCGCCGTCGGAGATCAAGACTCCTTCCTCTCCACCCATCGATTGCCGACCTTTTCGTATTTGTGCTTCACCGCTGCCCAGGCGACACGGTGCGCGGTCTGCTCGCGCTCGAGCAAGCCACACGAGGCATATTTCAGCCAGGCGTTGTTGAACGCGCCGAGATAGACTTCCTGCGCATGCTCGGGCAGGTGGGCACGAACCGGCGGCGGCAGGTCGTCGATGGAGGCGTAAGGCATACGGAATACCTCATGATCGCTGCGCAACGGTGATGCGCTACTGTGAGATGCCCGTTGATCAAGAGCAAGCTTTCGAGAGCCGGAACTCCCGTCAGCCGCTGGATTCGATGCAAGCCGGTGCAGGCGTGGAAGGCCGGTTGCGGTGCCGGGGCTGACATCCCCGCTGATCTCGGGCAGAAATGGCAGCAACGACAACCAAAGCTCGGGAGGAACTGCGCCGATGACCCATCAGCACATTCTAGTCGATGATCCCCGCCCGCGGGTACGGCGGATCACGCTGAACCGCCCGGAGAAGCGTAACGCGCTCAACAACCGGCTGCGTGGCGAGATATTCGGGGTGCTGGAAGCTGCCGATCGCGACGCCGACGTTTCGATCACCGTCATCCGCGGCGCCGGCCCCTGCTTTTCCGCCGGCTACGATCTGTCGGCCGACAACAGGGTGGAGCAGCCCTATCATTCGGCCGGCGGCCCCGGCCAATGGTCGCGCCATGTCGTGGAGGGCTGGTTCTCGATCTGGGATCTGGCCAAACCGGTGATCGCGCAGGTGCACGGCTATTGCCTGGCCGGCGGCACTGAGCTCGCCACCGCCTGCGATGTCGTCTACGTCGCCGACGATGCGCAGATCGGCTATCCGCCGGTGCGGCTGATGAGCCCGCCCGACATGCAATACCATCCGTGGCTGGTCGGCATGCGCCACGCCATGGAGCTGATGCTGACGGGAGACGCGATGAGCGGGCGTGAGGCGGCCGAATGGGGCTACGCGACGCGGTCGTTTCCATCGGCCGAACTGGAAAATCGCACGCTCGATTTCGCCGAGCGTGCGGCGAAGGTGCCGGTGGAGCTGCAACAGCTCAACAAGCGCACGGTGCATCGCGCGATGGAGATCATGGGCGTGCGCGCCGCGATCCGCGCCGGCACCGAGATCCAGGCGCTGGCCTTCACGACGGAAGCGAGCAAGGCCTACATGTCGGGCTTCCGCCGTGACGGCTCGAGCGTCAAGGCGCAGCTCGATCAGCGCGATACGACGTTCGGGGATTATCGGACGAAGAAGCCGTGATCGGCGATCTTCCCGCAACGGCCGAAGCGATGCGCCGGTGAGGGACTGAACTAATTCGATATGCGCTCCGACTGCTGAGGCATGTCGCGCAACTTTTGAAGGATGGAGTCCGTCGTTGCGCCGCTGGCGCACATTCCTATCGCGGTTTCTCCAAAGTCGACGAGGCTATGATATTTCGGGCCGGGAGCCTTCTGCAAGGGTACCAGCCAGGCATCGAGGCCCCGTCTCTTCAGCCCGTCGAAATAGAGCTCTTGCGTCGAGAACGGAATGTTGGTGTCGCGGGGGTCGGCAACGAGGAATATTCGCCTCCCGGGCTGGTTCGGTATTCTGTCGATCGAATCGTAGGGATCGAAAAACACCTCGGTCTTCAGCCGCTGCACGAAACCTTTCTTCTCAAGCCTGGCGCGATAGGCAGCCGCAGGGGATGAAAGCACCGCGCATCGGATGTCGTCGCGCCAAGCGAGAAATTCAGCGGCAAGCGTTCCGCCGCCGCTGTGTCCGCCGAGCACCCATTGATCGATGCGGTAGCGCCTCTTCAGGGCATCGATTTGAGCGTCCACCAGCCTCGCTTCCAGAGGCGTATGTCTGACGTCGTAGTGCTTGCCGGAGCTGCCATAGGTGCCGGGTCGCGCGAGGAAAATGTAGGGCACCGCATATCGGTTGGACAAGGTCGCGGACTGTTCGATCATCGAGGCGACGCCCAGCCCCTGTTGATGCGCGACACCCTTCGGGCCTCCCATCACGTCGCCGGACATCCAGCCGGCGACGACAGGATTAGGTCGATCGAGCGCGACGCCGGCGGCATAGTATCTCAGGCAATAACCTCGTCCGTCGACGCGAACCCAGACCGCCGTCTGGCGCCGTACCATCTCTTCACAGGCCGACGGCGTGGTCTGGATCCCGTTGATGACGCTGACCGGATCGAACATGCCGGTGTCTGGAAGAGATTGGGCGAAAGTCGTGACCGAAGCCATCATCCAGATCGCAATCGCGAACGAGAAAACTAGCGTTGCAAGCCTAGCGGTTCTCAACACTCACTCCATGCCTTAAGAAAGAGTACATGGCAGATGGTGTGTCGAGATTCAACCATGTCCTCGAACGTCTGCCTCACGAAGACGAACGAAGCCGGACATCGCAAATTCCGTGGAACATCTTATGATCAAGACGAGCCTCATGATCCTCTCCTTCTTGCTGGCAGTTTCGGCGGCGGCTAAGGCCGAATGCTCGCCTCATACCATGCAGGGCCAATATATCTTTTCAGCAAGGGGGTTCATCGAGCCGCTCGCCCCAAAGGTGCAACGGGTCCATGCCGGAGTTTTTGTATTTGATGGCGTTGCCAACGTTTCGGGTACCGAGACGTCCAGCCGTGAAGGCAGAATCGCAAGGGGCCAGAAGCTGAAGGGCAAGTACACGTTGAATGCGGACTGTACCGGAACGATTACATTCGATTCGCTGGCCCTGCCGAACCTACAGACTCATTGGGACCTGTTCGCGACGGACGGCGGCAGCAAGGCCAACATGATCCGGACCGACCCGGGCGCGATGTCCATTCGCAGTCTCGAGAGATGATTGGCGGAGTGCCGCACGCGATATATCGCCGAAAAACCGATCACTCCTTCACCGCGCCGGTGAGCGAGGAGACGTAATAGTCGACGAACAGCGAGTAGAAGATCGCGACCGGCAGCGAGCCGAGCAGCGAGCCCGCCATCAGCGCACCCCATTGATAGACGTCGCCGGTGACGAGCTCGGTCAGGATCGCGACCGGCACGGTCTTGTTGGCGCTGCTCTGGATGAAGGCGAGCGCATAGATGAACTCGTTCCAGGACAGGGTGAACGAGAAGATGCCGGCCGAGATCAGGCCGGGCACCGCGAGCGGCAGCGTGATCCGCCACAATATCTGCAGGCGCGTCGCGCCGTCGACCAGCGCGCATTCCTCGAGCTCGTAGGGGATCGACTTGAAATAGCCGATCAGGAGCCAGGTGCAGAATGGCACCAGGAAGGTCGGATACACCAGGATCAGCGCCATCGGGCTGTCGAACAGGCCGAATCGCACCACCACGGTGGCGAGCGGAATGAACAGGATCGACGGCGGTACCAGATAGGCGAGGTAGATCGCGAGCCCGACATAGGGGCTGCCGCGGAAGCGCAGGCGCTCGATCGCGTAGGCCGCGAGCGTCGAGGCGACCAGCGACAGGAAGGTCGCACCGATCGCGACCGCCATCGTGGTGACGAGCCAATGCGGATAGGCGGTCTCGAACAACAGATGACGAATATGGCCAAGCGTCGGCGAGGAGATCCAGAACGGACTGTGGGCCTTGTAGTTGTAGAGCTCGGCATTCGGCTTGAATGCAGTCACCGCCATCCAGTAGAATGGAAACAAGAGGATGAGCACGAAGCAGCACAGCGGCAGATAGATCAGCATCATCCGTCGCGTGCGCGATTCCCACTGCATCGTCTCGGGCGCGGCGCCGGCATCGTCCGGGCTCTGCGCGACCAGCTCAGTCATTGGCCTCTCCCTGCTGCCACTTGCGGCGGGCGAGGCCGAAATAGGAGAACAGCGTCGCGAACACCAGGAACGGGATCATCGAGACCGCGATCGCGGCGCCCTCGCCGAGCTCGCCGCCGGCGATACCGCGCTGGAACGCCAGCGTCGCCAGCAGGTGGGTCGAGTTGACCGGGCCGCCGCGGGTGATGGCGTAGACGAGCTGGAAATCCGTGAAAGTGAAGATGATCGAGAAGGTCATGACGATCGCCAGGATCGGCATCATCATCGGAAAGGTGATGTAGCGGAAGCGCTGCCAGGAGGTGGCGCCGTCCAGCATCGCGGCCTCGTAAAGCGAGGGCGAGATGGTCTGCAGGCCCGCCAGCAGCGAGATCGCGACGAAGGGAATGCCACGCCAGATGTTGGCGGCGATCAGCGAGAAGCGCGCCGGCCAGGGCGCGCCGAGGAAGTCGATATTCGAGGTGCGCAGATGCAGCACGTCGACCAGGAGATAGGAGATGACCGAGAACTGCGGATCATAGATCCACCAGAATGCCAGGGCCGACAGCACCGTCGGCACGATCCAGGGCAGCAGCACGATCGCGCGCACCAGGCTCTTGAGCGGGAAGTGGTTGTTGAGCAGCAGCGCGAGCCAGAAGCCGAGCGCGAATTTCCCGAAAGTCGCGACCGCGGTATAGAACACGCTGTAGAACACCGCACCCCACCACAAGGGATCGCCGAGCAGGTACTCGAAATTCTCGAGCCCGATGAAGACGCCGCCGCGGCCGATCGTGGTGTCGGTGAAGGCAAGCCAGATGCCGAGCCCCAGCGGGTAGGTCAGGAACACCATGAGCAGCCCGATCGCGGGCGCGAGGCAGGCGACGATCAGGAACGGCTTGTAGTCGAACAGCCGGGTGAGCCAGCCCGGCTGGCGCTGCGAAACGACGCGGGACGGAATGGTCGTGACGGACATCGGTGGACCTTCTCCCGTCATTCCGGGGCGATGCGAAGCATCGAACTATGTTGCGCAATTGCGCACCATGGAATCTCGAGGTTCCGGGCTCGCTTGCGTGCCCCGGAACGACCGGCACTACCGCCTGAAATAGCGCTTGGCGCGACGCTCGGCTTCTGCGGCGGCGGCCTCCGGCGTCGCCGCATCGGTCGCGACCGAGGCGCACATCTGCACCAGCACGTAGTCGGCATTGATGGCGCCGGTCGCGGTCGAGATCGGACCGGCATAGCCGTTCCAGTACTGGTTCCTCATGCTGTTCTTGAAGATCGCGACCTTCGGGTCGCCGGACCATACCGCGCTGTCGTCGTAGGCGGCGAGTGGATGCGTCCAGTACCCGTAAGTGGCGTTGAGCCACGGCTCGTACTGCTCGCGTTCCAGCATGAATTGCAGGAAGGCCTTCGCCGCGTTCGGGTAGGGGCTGTGCTTGAACACCATCGCGTTCATGGTGAGCGCACCCATCGGCGAGACCTTCGCGACGCCCTTCGGCACGAGCTGGTGCTCGGTGTCGTCGGCGATGGCCTTGGTCGCCGGGTCGTTCTTCAACGCGAAATACAGCGATACGCCGTTCGCCGTCAGCGAGATTTCTTCCGCCGAATAGGCCCGATTGTTGGAGACGTCGTTCCAGGACGGCGTGCCGGCGATGAAGGTCGGGTAGAGCCGCTTCAGGTATTTCAGCGCCGCCACCGTCTCCTTGCTGTTGATGGTGAGGTTGCCGTCCGCATCGAGCAGCGCGGCGCCATGCGACCACAACAGCCAGCTCGCAAAGCCGTTGCCGTCGCCGACCGCGTTGCCGAGCGCGAAGCCGGCCGGCTTGCCGGCGGCTTTCAGCTTCTGGCACAGCGCGAGCAGGCCCTCATGGTCGTCGGGCACCCTCTCGAAACCCGCAGCCTGCACCAGCGACTTGCGATAGACCAGCGGGCCGGAGCCGCCGCCGAATGGCAGCCCGATCCAGGCATTGCTCTTGTGCCGCCTGCCGTATTTCTCGGCGAGGAACAGCCAGCCGCCATAGCGCCTGCCGAGATAGTCGGCGACGTCGGTGAGCTCGATCAGCTTGTCGACGTAGATGTGCGGCGAGTCGGAGAAGCCGATGATGAGGTCGGGACCGGCGCCGGAATTTGCGGTCACCGCGGTCTGCTGGTTGATGTCCTCCCAGCCGACGAAATCGACCTTGACCTCGACGCCGGTCTTCTCGGTGAAGCGCTTGGCGTTGGCGCGAAACACGTCCTCGTCCGGCTGCACGAAGCGCACCGGCCGCAGCATCCGCAGCGAGGCGCCCTTCTCGATCGGCAGCGACGGCGGCTCGACGTCGACCGCCTTGATCTCGGCGCGCGCCGGTGCGCCGGTTGCGGCCAGCGCCGCGCCGGCGAGGCCGAGCGCCAGCGCATCACGACGGGACATCTCCTTCGTCATGGCTTCCTCCACGATGTGTCCTCGGCGGCGTTGATCGCCGCTCGAGATATCCGGCAGGCTAGCTGTTCGGCCCGCGATCCATGCTCACCGGCTGCCAGCGCCTGAGCTGGGTGTTCTGCAGCACCGCCGGATTGACGCAGCTTACCGGCCACAGGCCCTGCAGCACCAGCGACAATTCGTAGCCGACCCGCCGCTTGCGCGCCTCGTCGAAGCGCGCGGAGGCCGAGGCGACGTGCGCCGTCAGGGTGACGTTCTCCATCGACAGCAGCGGGTTGTTGTGGGAGGGCGGCTCGGTCTCCAGCACGTCGAGGGCGGCGTGGGCGATCCAGCCTTCCTGCAGCGCCTTGATCAGCGCCTCCTCCTGCACCGTGGCGCCGCGCCCGGTATTGACGAAGATCGCGTTCTTCTTCATCTGCCGGAAATGGCTCTCGCCCAGCATGTGGTGCACCTCGGGCCGGGCCGGCGCATGCATCGAGATGAAGTCGGATTGCGACAACACCTCCGACAGCGTCGCCGGCATCACGCCGTGATCATACATCAGCGTTTCCTGGAGGAAGGGGTCGAACGCCATCATCCGAAGCCCGAACGGCGCCGCGCGCTTGGCGACCGCGCGCGCCACCCGTCCGAACGAGACGAAGCCGAGCGTCTGGCCCATCAGGCGCGGCAGCTTCAACAGCGCCGGGCGGCCTTCCCGCCAGCGGCCGTCGCGGACCATCCTGTCCTGCTCGACCAGGCGGCGGAAGCCGCCGAGCAGGAGGGTCATGGCGTGATCGGCGACCTCCTCGATGAAGGTATCGGGAACGTTGGTGACGGGAATGCCGCGCCCGGTCGCGGCCTTCACGTCGACACTGTCGACGCCGACGCTGCCGAGCGTGATCACCCTGCAGTTCTCGAGCGCGTCGATGACCGCCTTGGTGATCGGCATGCCCTTGGCGTAGATCGCATCCGCATTCCGCGCGGCCGCGATGAATGCCGCCTCGTTGGCCGGGGCCTCGACGATCTCGGCGCCGATCGGCTCCAGGGCCTCCATCTCGTAGGCATAGCCGCCGCCGGCCACCGTGAAGCTCGCGCCCTGCGGCGTCACCACCCTGAATTTTGGCATTCGTTGCTCCCGTTTTCGCCCCCGCGGGGCGGGCTTGTTATTATGGACATCAAAGCACGGAGCAGCGGTTGTCGGCTAGGCCGCTCGCGGAGGGCTGATCTGCCGGGGACGGCAATCGAGGGCTTCGGATCATTCGAGGACGCGCCCAGGCAGCAATGCCACGCCATGCGTGGGAACCCAGAACTTCTACGGAGGCATGCGTAACCGACCACTCATAAATTCAATCTATCGTTAATTGAATCATCTGCCCGTTTCGCCCGCCACCGGCCCAAGTTCCTGGAGATCGTCCCGTGAAGCTGAACAACCTGAAGATTGCCCCTAAACTTGCGATTCTGGTGGGCGTGACGTTGCTCGGCCTGGTCGTGTCGGGCGTGCTTGCCGGCTACCTCATGCAGCAGGAGATGCTGAATGCCCGGATCGAACAGACCAAGACACTGGTCGAGGTCGCGCGCAACATGGCCTCCGAGCTGAAGAAGGAGGTCGACGCCGGTGAGATCACCAAGGAGCAGGCGATGGCCCAGTTCCGTAGGCTCGGCAATGCCATGAAGTATGACAACGGCTCGGGCTATTTCTTCGCCACCACTTATGACGGCACCACCCAGCTCTCGCCCGACCCCAAGCAGGTCGGCACCAACCGCATGGAGGTGGTGACCAACGGCCGCAAGCTCTCCTGGGAGATATTGAACGGCGTGAAGGCCAACGGCCAGATCCTGCTCAACTATGAGTATGTGAAGCCCGGCGAGGAGAAGCCGATCCGGAAGATCGGTTATGCGGTCGCCGTGCCCGGCTTCGACCTCTATCTCGGCACCGGCGCCTATCTCGACGATCTCGACGCCAAGCTCAGGCCGATCGCCTGGCTGCTCGGCCTTTCGATCCTCGGCATCGGCGTGATCGCGGGCGCCATCGCCTGGCTCATCGGTGGCAGTATCAGCCGTCCCTTGCACCTGCTGGGTCAGTACATGCGCGGCCTCGCCGATGGCCGGCTGGACGGCGACATTCCCGGCAGCGGCCGCGGCGACGAGGTTGGCGCGATGGCATCGACCGTGCAGATCTTCAAGGACAATGCGGTTCGCATGCGCGAGCTCGAGCAGGCCGAGGCCGCGAACCAGGCCCGCGCCGCCGCCGAACGCCGTGGCGCGATGGAGAACCTGGCCAGCGACTTCGAGCGCAGCGTCAACGGCATCGTCCGATCGGTCTCGACCGCCGCCGCCGGCATGCAGACCACCGCGCAATCGATGACGTCGACCGCGAGCGACGCCAGCGCCCGGGCTGCGAACGTCAGTGCCGCTTCGCAGAGCGCTTCCGGCAATGTCGGCACGGTCGCTGCTGCGGCCGAGCAGCTTTCCGGTTCGGTTTCCGAGATCTCGCGCCAGGTGGCGCGCTCCAGCGAGATCGCCAGCAAGGCCGTCGGCGACGCCGAGCGCACCAATGCCACCGTGCAGGTGCTGTCGACCGGCGCCGAGAAGATCGGCGAGGTGGTGAAACTCATTCATTCGATCGCCGCACAGACCAACCTGCTTGCGCTGAACGCCACCATCGAGGCGGCCCGCGCCGGCGAATCCGGCCGGGGCTTCGCGGTGGTTGCCTCCGAGGTCAAGGCGCTGGCCAACCAGACCGCCAAGGCGACCGAGGAGATCTCCGGCCAGGTCGCGGCGATGCAGCAGTCGACCGGCGATGCGGTGACGGCGATCAATGGCATCACCCAGACCATCTCGCAGATGAGCGAGATCACGATCAGCATCTCGAACTCGATCGAGCAGCAGGGCGAGGCGACCCGCGAGATCGCCCGCAACATCCAGTCGGTGGCGGCGGGCTCGAACGAGATCAACGCCCATATCGGCGGGGTCACCTCCGCGGCCGAGGCCACCGGAAAGGCGGCTTCCGAGGTGCTCACCAACGCCCGCGAGCTCGACAACCAGTCCGGCATGCTGCGCAGCGCGGTCGACGGCTTCCTCGCCAAGGTGCGGGCGGCCTAGCCGTCCTCACCCCCGCCGCGAGGCGATGACCACGCCCGCCAGCACCAGCGCGTAGCCGATCAGGTGAAACGGCCGCGGCTGCTCGCTGAGCAGCAGGATCGCCATGGCCGAGCCGAACACCGGCACCAGATGCAGGAATGGCGCGGCGCGGTTCGGCCCGATCAGCGCGATGCCGCGGCTGAAGAAAAGATAGGCGAGCGCCGACGGGAAGATCACCACATAGACCAGCGTGGCGATCGTCACGAGATCGGGTGTCAGCGTGGGGCCGGTCGACAGCTCCCAGACCGCGAACGGCACCAGCAGCGCCGAGCCGCAGCCCGTGGTGAATGCCAGGAGCGACAGGTGATGCGTCACCGGCCGGCGCGTCATCAGCGCTGAATAGAGGCCGAATACCAGGAGCGAGCTTGCGAACATCACGTCGCCCTTGTTGGGGCGGATGCCGGCCAGCGCCGTCAGGTCGCCGCGCAGGATGATGGTGAGCACACCCGCGAGCGAGATGACGATGCCGGCGAACTGCGCCGCGGTGAGCCGCGCGCCGAACAGCACCAGCGACCACAGCGCCACGAACAGCGGCCCCGACGACTGGATCAGCAGCGCGTTCAGTGCTTCCGTGTACTGCATCGCCCAGTAGGAGACCGCGTTGTTGTAGGCGAAGCCGGTCGCCGACAGCAGGAGAAGCAGCGGCAGATGCGCACGCAACGCCGGCCAGTCCCGCCTCAGATGCGTCCAGGCGAACGGCAGCAGGAGGGAGAAGACGCCGAGCCAGCGCACGCAGGACAGCGTGAGCGGCGGCACGCGGCCGGCGACATGGCGCGCCAGCACGATGTTGACGGCCCAGAACAGCGACGTCAGGCTCAACAGCAGGTAGGGCTGGTCGACGAGCCAGCGCAGCGCGGGGTGATGCTGTTGTTCGGGCAATGCGCCGCTACTTGCGCCGGAAACGTCGGACTTCGCAAGCACGACGTCGGAATTGGTCCCATGCGCGACTCCGGCGGGAAGCGGGACCTGCGACCAGGCGGAGCGCATCGGCGTCGACGCCGTCGATCGGCCACGCTCCGCCCACGCGATGTGCCCGCCTGGACGCGGCTCTGGCGGCGCGGCGGGATGAATCCTGAAGGCCGCGGAAATCTGCTTTGCGCGCCAGGGCTTTCACCAGACCACGATCCAGGAAGTGATCCGGCAGTCCGGCCTGGCGGCCAGCCTTGCAGGCGGCGTCAGCTCGGGCCTGCTCGGTGTCAGTCCCGTCGGCGGCTCGTGGTGTCCTCCGTGCTGCCGCTCGGAGCCGAGCGGCATGTGGCGCAAGGCATCTGGCTGGTGGCGCAGATTCCGCCGACCAGCGCGTTCGGGATCAGGCGCTGTTGGGAGAAGGGCAACCGCAGTCCGCGGCGCCGGCTGGCGCTGCTGGCGATCGGTTTCGTGTCCGCAATGGCGATCTACATGGCATCGAAGGCGCTGTTCTGACGCCGCGCCGGTCGATCCATTATTTCTGCGGCCCCGACAGCGAGATGTCGCGCTCGGCGCGGAACACGTTGCTGTAGAGGTTGGCGATCCATTGCCGGCCGCTGGAGGTCACGTTGAGATAGCGGATTGCGGTCTGCACGTGCGGCGCCACGCTGTTCCAGTAGAACTGGGGGTAGAGGTTGACGATGTCGGCCGGCGAGGAATAGCCGAACTGCCGGTTCAGCCCCGCCTCCTCGAATTCGTAATAGAGCGCATTGGCCTTGCGGATGTAATGGGGATCGCCGAGCTGCCCGATCAGGTCGGCGGCGCGCAACAGCGAGGCTTCCTCGTCGCATTGCTCGTTCTCGCTCGGGACGGTGCAGGGAAACCGCGTGCCCTCCACGGCACGTGCGATGCGGTTCTTGTCGAGCTGCGCGATGCCTTCGATCCGCTCCATTACGAACATCTTGGAGCGGTCGACATGGTAGGGCAGCAGCGCCGCATCGGACGCGCCGCGCGGCAGCGTCACCTTGCGTCCCGCGGCATCGACGACATAGCCTTCCTTGTCGTCGGCCTTGAACACCCCGCGGACATAGCCGATGTCGTGGGTCAGGCAGGCGATGATCACATGGGCGTAATCTTCCGCGAGCATGTGGCTGTGCAGCGCGCGGCCGCGCAGGATGTCGTGGCCTGCCAGCGTCACCAGCATCGTATGCTCGACATTGTGATAGAGCGCGTCGCTGTTGCCGATGCATTCGAGCGCGATGCGCGCAATTGACGGTACCATCTCGACGAGGTCGGTCTGCGACGAGCCGAACCTGCGCCGCATGTAGGTGGCGAGAAATTTCCCCAGCGCGTCGGCAGCAAGCTCCGGAACGGTAATCATCGCCAAGTCCCCGAACCCCCGTGCAGGCCGCAGGCCTACCGCAGTTTAAAGCATAACGTGCGGTTGTGACACAATCGTTATCCTTACGGTCGGGGACAACACGGGCCGGTGCGACGGCGTGACGCGCGATCTCAACTTGCCTGCTTGCGCGACGCGACATAGACGCCGGTCAGCACCATGGCGAAGCCGATGAAATGGAAGGGCTGCGGGCGCTCGCCGAGAAAGACGATCGCCATGACTGCGCCGAATACCGGCACCACGTGAAAGAACGGCGCAGCGCGGTTGGCGCCGATCAGTTGCACACCGCGATTGAAGCAGAGATAGGCCAGCGTCGACGGGAAGACGGCGACGTAGAGCAGGGTCAGCAGATTTCGGGCGTCGAGGATCACGACCGGACGCGAGATCATTTCCCATATCCATAGGGGAACGAGGCAGAGCGCGCCGCAGCCGAAGGTGAAGGCGACGAAGGACAGCCCGTGGATCGCGGGGCGCTTCAGCGTCAGCACCGAATAGAGGCTGAAGATGACCATCGCGACGCTGAAGATGAGGTCGCCCTTGTTGAACTGGATCGCCGAAAGCGCGGTGAGGTCGCCGCGCAGCAGGATCACCAGCACGCCCATCAGGGATACCAGCACGCCGATCGCCTGTGCCAGCGTCAGCCGCACGCCGAGCAGGATCAGCGACCAGACGGCGACGATCAGCGGTCCAGCTGATTGCAGGAGCAGCGTGTTGAGCGCCTCGGTGTGCTCGAGCGCCCAATATTGCAGCGTATTGAAGATGCTGATGCCGGTCAGCGAGATCACGACCATGACCGGAAGCTTGGCGCGGATCGCCGGCCAGTCCTGCTTCAGATGCTTCCACGCCCAGGGCAGGATCAACAGGAACGCCAGCGACCAGCGGAGGAAGGCGAGCGTCGCCGGCGGGATGTGTCCGGCAGCGAGCCGTCCCACGATCGCATTGCCTGCCCAGCACAGCGCGGTGATGCAGAGCAATAGATAGGGTTGATGCGCCAGCCAGTGGTAAGGCGAGGCCGCGCGCGAAGTGTGGTCCGAAGCCGACATCGGTGAATTGTGCCTGTGGGGTCACGACGCAGGGACCCCGCCCGGCGGGAAGCCGCCGGGCCGGCAGCTTCCCGGCCCGTCCAAAGACACGGATTCCTGCTGCCCATCAATAGGGCAGATGCATCGCGACCATGCGAACCGCGCGGCTTGGGCTCGGATGCGACTCGGGCTCGGAACCGACCTCAGCGCGACCGCGACGATTGTCGTGATCGAGGTGTCGAAGCGATGCGGCACGCCTGGAATGTCGGCGACCTCAGGGCGCATCATCCGCGTCCTCACGACATGGAGCACGATCGAGATCAGGATGCTGAAGGGCGCCGCGGCAATGAAGCATTCCAACCAAGTGATCGACCGGTGCAGCGTCTTCTCAATGAAGCCGATGGCTATCTCTATGCCGATGTTCCAGATGCTTGCGGTCTGCACCTCGTGATCATCAGCATGCCGGCGAAGGCGCCGTGGCTGCTGGCGCCGAAGGCCGCGATGATGCGAGCGTGATCGGCACCAGGCGTCGGGAGGCATGCCACGATGACGAGGGCTGCGATCGCGAACAAAAAGCCCCCCAGTTCGCTCGCAGCTAGCGCGGTCGCGCAGACGTCCCGACGGCGGATTTCGGCATTGCGTCGAAAATGCTCCTGTCGGCCTTCGGGTCTTTCTTCGACGGTCTTGCCCAGGCCCCGTTGAACCGGATCAAGCACGACGCCAAGAGAGGAAATCGCGCCGAACGCGAGGAAGGGCGGTGCCGCATCCCATGATCGAGCGGCGACCGGTCAGCCGGCCGACGGTTGGGGACCGGTGAAAGTGATGCGGAAGCCGCCGGCCCATCGAGCGGATGAGATGGTTCACGACCGTGGAGATACAGATTTTCCGGGGATATCAAGGGGTTGTGGCGCTCGCGGATGCCGTTCGGGTCCCTTCAAGCTTGCGTCAAATGCCCGCTTCCTTTATCGGGTTGGGGACCTCGCATGCGGGCTCCCTGGCCGTGTTTCGGCCGGGCGCATGTTCCTGGGAAAGGCACACCCGCGGACGCGATCCTTCGGGACTGGTCTTCCACTGGGGTCGCGCTCGCGTGAAGCCAAGATTGCAGAGGGAAGTGTCACCGAATGGCCAATGTCGTCGTCGTCGGCGCCCAATGGGGCGACGAAGGGAAGGGCAAGATCGTCGACTGGCTGTCGGAGCAGGCCGACATCGTCGTGCGCTTCCAGGGCGGCCACAATGCGGGCCACACCCTCGTGATCAACGGGGAAACCTACAAGCTGGCGCTGCTGCCGTCCGGCGTGCTGCGGCCGTCCAAGCTGGCGGTGATCGGCAATGGCGTTGTGTTCGACCCCCGGGCGTTCCTCGACGAGGTGGCGAAGCTGAGGACGCAGGGTGTTGCCGTCAGCCCGGAAAACCTGCGAATCGCCGAGAACGTCACGCTGATCCTGCCGCTGCATCGCGAGCTGGATGCGCTGCGCGAGTCCTCCAACGCGATCACCGCGATCGGCACCACCCGTCGCGGCATCGGCCCCGCCTACGAGGACAAGGCCGGCCGTCGTGCGATTCGCCTGATGGATCTCGCCGATCTCGATACGCTGCCGGCTAAGATCGACCGATTGCTGGCGCACCACAATACGCTACGGCGCGGTCTCAGCCTGGAGGAAATCGACGGCCGGGCGATCCTGGACGAGCTCAGGGAATTGGCACCCAAGCTCCTGCCCTATGCCGAGACGGTGTGGCGGCTCCTCGATCTGAAGCGCCGCGAGGGCAAGCGCATCCTGTTCGAGGGCGCGCAGGGCGCGCTCCTCGACGTCGACCATGGCACCTATCCCTATGTCACCTCGTCGAACACGGTAGCGGCCCAGGCCGCGACCGGTACCGGCATGGGACCGGGCGGGATCGGTTACGTGCTCGGCATCTGCAAGGCCTATACGACCCGGGTCGGCCAAGGCCCGTTTCCGACCGAGCTGCATGACGAGATCGGCGAGGAGATCGGCCGCCGTGGCCGCGAATTCGGCGTCAATACCGGGCGCAAGCGGCGCTGTGGCTGGTTCGACGCCACGCTGGTGCGCCAGACGGTGCGGACCAGCGGCATCAACGGATTGGCGCTCACCAAGCTCGATATCCTGGACGGCTTCGAGACCGTCGAGGTCTGCACCGGCTATCGGCTTGACGGGCGGGAGATCGACCACTTGCCCGCCGGCGAGGGGGCGCAGGCCAGGGTGGTTCCGATCTATGAGACGATCGAGGGCTGGAAGCAGCCGACCGCCAATGCAAGGTCCTGGGCCGATCTGCCGGCGCAGGCCATCAAATATGTCCGCCGCGTCGAGGAACTCGTGGGTTGTCCCATCGCCCTGCTTTCCACCAGCCCCGAACGCGAGGATACTATTCTGGTGCAGAACCCGTTCGAGGCGTGACGGGATATGACAGCGAAGCGCGCAGGTTGAGTTGACATGGCCGACTACTACCCGCTGATCGCCCGTGCCATTGCCGGCCTGGACCCCAACGCCCCGGGCGAGAGCCGCCGCGCGCTCTACGAGCGGGCTCGGGCCGCG
>NZ_JAFAVV010000731.1 GCF_019242285.1 Bradyrhizobium sp. | reverse complement strand
CCGCGCGCCCGCGCCGGAAACATCCTGTTCGACGGCGCCGACATCACGGCCGTCCCGACCCACGAGATCGCGCGCCTCCGGATCGCCCAATCGCCGGAAGGCCGCCGCATCTTCCCGCGCATGAGCGTGGGGGAGAACCTGCAGATGGGCGCCGATGCGACCGACGGCAGCGAGGCGGACCGCGCCCGGGGCCTGGAGCGGGTGCTGGCGCTGTTCCCGCGGCTCAAGGAGCGGCTGGCGCAGCGCGGCGGCACGCTGTCCGGCGGCGAGCAGCAGATGCTGGCGATCGGCCGCGCCCTGATGAGCCGCCCGCGCCTGTTGTTGCTGGACGAGCCCTCGCTCGGCCTTGCACCCCTGATCGCGCGCCAGATTTTCGATGCGATCCGCACGCTCAACCGGCAGGACGGCCTCACCGTGCTGATCGTCGAGCAGAACGCCAACCACGCCCTCAATCTGGCCCATCGCGGTTATGTCATGGTCAACGGCCTGATCACCCTGAAAGGAACCGGCAGCGAGCTCCTGCAACGCCCGGAAATCCGCGCCGCCTATCTGGAAGGCGGTCGGCGCCACTAGCTTGCCCCCTTCGCGTTCCCGTTGTAACCGCAAGATCGCTATTTTGCCTGAAAATTGCCGATGACTTCACGGAGAAATCAGTCGACAATAGCTGCGGTCTTGAATCCGGCATGTCCGGCATCCCCCCTCAAGCGATCACGAGGATCCCTCATGAAATCATTGAAGCTCATTGGCCTGGCATTTGGCACGTCCCTCGTGCTGTCCAGCGCGGCATTGGCGCAAGATACCACCGTCGCCGTGGCGGGTCCGATGACCGGTGGTGAATCCGCGTTCGGCCGCCAGATGAAGAACGGCGCCGACATGGCCATCGCCGAGATCAACGCCGCCGGCGGCGTGCTCGGCAAGAAGCTCGCGCTCGATGTCGAGGACGATGCCTGCGATCCGAAGCAGGCGCGCTCGGTCGCCGAGAAGATCGGCAGCCAGAAGATTCCGTTCGTCGCCGGACACTACTGCTCGTCATCGTCGATCCCGGCCTCCGAGGCCTATGCCGACAGCAACGTGCTGCAGATCACCCCCGCCTCGACCAACCCGACCTTCACCGATCGCAAGCTCTGGAACGTCGCCCGCGTCTGCGGTCGCGACGATCAGCAGGGCGAGGTGGCCGGCGCCTATATCGCCAAGCACTTCAAGGGCAAGAACGTCGCCATCCTAAACGACAAGACGACCTACGGCAAAGGCCTCGCCGACGAGACCAAGAAGGGGCTCAACAAGGCCGGCGTCACCGAGAAGATGTTCGAGTCCTACAACAAGGGCGACAAGGACTTCAATGCGATCGTCTCCCGTCTGAAGGCGGAAAAGATCGATCTCGTCTATGTCGGTGGCTATCATCAGGAGGCCGGCCTGATCCTGCGCCAGATGCGCGACCAGGGCCTCAAGACCGTGCTGATGTCGGGTGACGCGCTCGCCGACAAGGAATACGCCTCCATCACCGGCCCGGCCGGCGAAGGCACGCTGTTCACCTTCGGCCCCGATCCGCGCAACAAGCCGACCGCGAAGGCGATCGTCGAGAAGTTCAAGGCCAAGAGCATCGACCCCGAAGGCTACACCCTCTACACCTACGCCGCGTTCCAGGTGTGGTCGCAGGCCGTGGCCAAGGCCGGTACGATGGATCCGAAGAAGGTGATGACGACGATCAAGGGCGGTTCGTGGGACACCGTGATCGGCAAGCTCGAATACGACGCCAAGGGCGACATCAAGCAGATCGACTACGTCGTCTACAAATGGGATGACAAGGGCAACTACGCCGAGATCAGCACCAAGGGTTCCTAACGGGTCCTAATGGGTTCCTGGCGCTCCTGAACCCGCCAACCTTCGTCGCAGACGCCCCGGCTCGCCGGGGCGTTTTGCGTTGGAATACGTTATGCCTGGAGGCGCATTCAGGCGGCCGCGCCGGCGGCCGAGGCCGCAGATGCCTGTGCCGTCTCGATGGCGTGCAGCAGGTCGCTCGGCCGGAACGGCTTCTGCAGGTAGACCAGGTTCGCCTGCGCGATGGAGGCTGCATCGAGCGACGTCATGCCGGAGATTGCCACCACGGGAAGGCAGGGCGCGGCTTCGCGCATCTTGGCGATCACGTCGAAGCCATTGGCATCGTCCAGGAAGACATCGACGACCGCCGCGTCGAAGGTCTGCTCGTCGAACAGCTGCAACCCCGCTGCCGCAGTTGCAGCCTCGGTGACCTCGAAACGATTGACGCGCAAGATCATGCAGATCATGGCGCGGACGTCGTTCTGATCATCGATGACGAGGATGCGGGACATGGCGGAACTCCGGGATGGCTCCGATAAAGCCCAGAATCGCCAGGCTCGAAACTCCGTAAAACCACGGACACTATCCCGTCGAGAGGTAAATGCGCAGTTACCCGCTTTGGTTGTGCAGCAACCTTTTGGCTAGGATGCGACCAACATAACTTCCAGTTGATCTCGCCGAGCCCTCGTGATTCGGCGTATTCGATTGCTTCGGCCAGCGCGTGCAGGAGGCGAATATTCGAGCCGGCAACGACCGCACCGTCTTCCTTTCCACCCAGCCTGCCACGTCTCGTGACAAGGCGTTGGCGTCGTCGATCGTCGGCGTCTCGGCCGTTTGCTTCGCGCTGGCCGTCCCCTATGCCGGCGTGCCCCTCGCCCCGGTCCCCGCTTTTGTCGCGAGCTACCAGTCGGCGCTCGCAATCAACGACATTCTCACCGCGGTGCTGCTGCTCTCGCAGTTCGCGATCCTGCGCACCTGGGCGCTACTGCTGCTGGCCAGCGGATATTTGTTCACCGCCAGCGTCGCGGTCGTCCACGCCCTCACCTTTCCCGGCCTTTTTTCACCCGGCGGCCTGCTCGGCGCCGGCTCGCAGACCACCGTGTGGTTGTACATGATCTGGCACGGCGGGTTCCCGCTGCTGGTGCTGGCCTACTCCCTGACCAAGGGCGGCGATGGCGCGATCAGGGTGAGCTGGCCGGCCGGCAGGGCGATCCTGGCCAGCGTCGTCGCCGTCGTGGCCGTGGTCGCCGCGCTGACATGGGTCGTCAGCGCCTTGCATCCGTGGTTGCCCACGCTGCTGAGCGGGGGGCGCTACACGTCCCTCATGATCGCCGTCGTCTCGGGGGTCTGGAGCCTCAGCCTGGTCGCGCTGCTGATGCAGTGCTTTCGGCGGCCGCATTCGGTCATCGACGTCTGGCTCATGGTGGTGCTGTGCGCCTGGCTGTTCGACATCGCGCTGTCGGCGATGCTCAACGTGGCACGCTTCGATCTCGGCTTCTACGCCGGACGCATCTACGGCCTGTGCGCGGCGAGCTTCGTGCTCGGCCTGCTCCTGTTCGACAACGTCGCGCTGCAGGCCGAGATGGCCCGGCTGGTCCGCGCCCTGCGCGGGCAGGCCGCCTTCGAACGCAGCCGGCGCACCGAACACGAGCGACTGCTCAGCGCGGTGGTCGACTCCTCCAACGACGCCATCATCGCCACCACGCTCGACGGCGTGATCACCGCCTGGAACAGGGCCGCCGAGAGCCTGTTCGGCCATGCAGCGTCCGAGGCGATCGGAGCGCACATCTCGATCATCGTGCCGTCGAACCGGGGCTGCGAGGTCGAGGGTATCCTTGACCAGATCGCCCGCGGCGAAAACGTCGTCCCCTACGAGACCGTGCGAACCCGCAAGGACGGTCAGGACGTCGACGTCTCCCTGAGCGTTTCGCCGATCCGCTCGACGACCGGTGCGATCGTCGGCGCATCGCGGATCGTGCGCGACATCACCGAGGCGAAGAGAACGCAGCAGGCGCTCAATCGCGAGATCGACGAGCGGCAGCGGATCTTCGAGACCTCGCAGGACCTGATTCTCGTGACCGACTCGGTCGGCAACCTGACCCAGGTCAGTCCGAGTGCGGCGACGATCCTCGGCTTCTCGCCCGACGAGATGATCGGCCACAGCGCGATCGAATTCATCCATCTCGAGGATCTCGAGCCCACCCGCGAGCAAATGCGTTTCGCGCGCCGCTCGGGACAGCTCCGCAACTTCGAGACGCGCTACCGGCACAAGGACGGCCGCGCCGTGATGCTGAACTGGGTGGGGACCTGGTCGGAGCCGGCGAAGCGTCACTTCTTCATCGGCCGCGACCTGACGGAGAAGCACGCCGCCGAAGCCCACATCCGGCAGGCACGGAAGATGGACGCCATCGGTCAGCTCACCGGCGGCGTTGCCCACGATTTCAACAACATCCTCACCGTCATCGCCGGGACCATCGGCATCCTCGCCGAGGCCGTCGCCGACGAGCCGGAGCTGGTCTCGGTCGCCAAGCTGATCGACGAAGCCGCCGAACGCGGCAGCCAGCTCACCCGGCACCTGCTCGCCTTCGCCCGCAAGCAGCCGCTGCAGCCGAAGGAGGTCGACGTCAACGCGCTGATTCTCGAGACCGCGAAGCTGTTGCGCCCCACGCTCGGCGCGCGCATCGAGATCACGCCGAGGCTGGCCGACGATGCGTGGTCGGCCCTGGTCGACCCCAGCCAGCTCACGACCGCGATCCTCAACATGGCCCTGAATGCGCGCGATGCGATGCCGGAAGGCGGCCGGCTCACCCTCGAAACCCGCAACGTTCACCTCGACGCGGACTACGCCAGCATGCAGAACGAGGTCACGCCGGGCAACTACGTGATGATCGCCGTCAGTGACAGCGGCTGCGGAATCTCGGCCGCGAACCTCGAGAAGGTCTTCGATCCCTTCTTCACCACCAAGGGGATCGGCAAGGGCACCGGGCTCGGGCTCAGCATGGTGTTCGGTTTCGTCAAGCAGTCGGAAGGACACATCAAGATCTACAGCGAGGTCGGCCACGGCACGAGCGTCAAGCTCTATCTGCCGCGCTCGACCGGATTGGGCGCCGCCGTCGGCGAAGTGGCGCAGTCCCTGCCGGTGAAGGGCGGCGACGAAGCGATCCTCATCGTCGAGGACGATCCGCTGGTACGCAAATACGTCGTGGCGCAGGTGAAAAGTCTCGGCTACAAGGCCGTCGCGGTCGCGAACGCGGCCAAGGCGCTCGAAATCATCGACACCGACTTGCCGATCGACCTGTTGTTCACCGACGTGATCATGCCGGGTGCGATGAACGGCCGCCAGCTCGCCGACGCAGCCTTGCAGCGGCGTCCGACGCTGCGGATATTGTTCACATCGGGCTACACCGAGAATGCGATCCTGCATCACGGACGGCTCGATGCCGGCGTCCTGCTGCTCGCTAAGCCGTACCGCAAGCCCGAGCTCGCCAGGATGATCCGTCTCGCGCTCGCCGGTTGAAGCGGCCTGCCGGCTGCGATATCCATGCTCGATGGACGAGGGAACGAGCGGAACCTTGAACAACCTGCTCACTGACGTTGCTGGCGTGCGCGTCGGTCATGCCGATGACCGCAAGCTCGCCTCCGGCGTCACCGCGGTGCTGTTCGACCAGCCGGCGGTCGCCGCCATCGACGTGCGCGGCGGCGGGCCCGGCACGCGCGAGGATGCGGCTCTCGGGTTGGCCAACACCGTGGAGCGCATCGACGGCATCGCGCTCGCCGGCGGCTCGGCGTTCGGGCTCGAAGCCGGCGGCGGCGTGCAGGCCCGGCTCGCCGAGCTCGGCCGCGGCTTTGCGGTGCGCGGCGCGGTGATTCCGATCGTGCCCGGCGCGATCGTCTTCGACCTGCTCAATGGCGGCGACAAGTCGTGGGGGCGCTTTGCGCCCTATCGTGACCTCGGCTACACCGCGGCCGCTGCGGCCGGCACCAGCTTCGCGCTCGGCAGCGTCGGCGCCGGCCTCGGCACCACTACGATCAACTTCAAGGGCGGCGTTGGCTCGGCCTCGGCGAGAACCGAGCACGGCGTCACGGTCGCGGCGCTCGCCGTGGTCAACGGGGTCGGCAGCGTCACCGTCGGCGATGGACCCTGGTTCTGGGCCGCGCCGTTCGAGGTCGGCGATGAATATGGCGGGCGGGGCCTGCCGGCGTCGTTCACCCCGGAGATGCTCGCCATCCGCACCAAGGGCGGCGCGGCGACGACCGCGATCGAAAACACGACGCTCGCCGTCATCGCCACCGATGCGATCCTGACAAAGCCGCAGGCGAAGCGGCTCGCGATGATCGCGCACACCGGCATGGCGCGGGCGATCTATCCCGTGCATGCGCCGCTCGACGGCGACGTGTTGTTCGCCGCGGCGACCTGCGAGAAGGCGATCGATCCCTTGGTCGGCCTCACCGAGCTCGGTGCGCTCGCCGCCAACACGCTGGCGCGGGCGATCGCGCGCGGCGTGTACACGGCCACCGCCTTGCCCTTCCCCGGCGCGCTGCCGGCCTGGCACGACCGCTTCAAGTAGCAATCACGGGGGCGGCGGTCAGACGCTGAGCGAAAGCGGCGCAGCGGCGAAATTCTGCGCGTGCTGCATCATCTGGTCGAACTGGACATAGGAATAGGCCGACGACGGGATTGGCGTCACTGAAGAGCCCGGACCCTGCGTCAGCGTGGCCGAGACTTGCTCGAGGCCATTGACGGGAGCGGTGGCAGAATTGTCCGCGGTGGACGATCCCGAGGACGCCGCCGATGAGGACGAGGAGGAATCGAGCGCCGCCATCAGCGCCGCGATCATCGGATCGGTCGCGCCGGTGTCGCTGGTCGCGTCGGTGCTGCCCGTATTGTCCGAGCCGGAGACGGCGTGGGCGTGATGATGGCCGTGATGGCCGCCCGCGCCCTGTAGCGCATTCTTCATCTCATCGAGGCTGACCGAGCCGTCGCCATTGCTGTCGAGCTCGCCGAACACCTTGTCGGCCGCCGCGACATTGGTGCCGCCGGCGCCGAGCGCGCTTTCGAATTCGGATTTGCTGATCTGGCCGTTGCCGTCGCCGTCGATCAGGGAGAACAGATCCTGCAGCGACGCATCCGGGCTCTGCGCCGACGACGATGTGGACGTGGATGTCGAGGCCGCGCCGGCCTGGCTCTGGGCGTCGAGCAGCGCGCCCATGGTCTGGGCCGATATCTGCGGCGCGCCGCCGGTGCCGCCGGACGGTGCCGTCGAGGTGGCCGGTGGCGTGCTCGCGTTGCCGAGATCGAACGGATTGGTCGCCGCCTGGCCCACACCCGTGGATTGCGACGCCTTCGTCGCAGTCAACGCTTGCAGGCTTTCCCAGATTGTCGACACGGCGCCAAGGGCCATCAGCATGACGATACTCCAACAAATGGCCGCAAGATACGCGGCGTGTTTTCCCGCCGTCGAGGCAGCAAGTGGCGTGCCAGCATGAAAAAGGGCGGAAAAATAAGGACTTTTCGCCTTCATCATCGGACGGAACCCCGGCAATAGCTGCCGCGCTCGGCAGGATTTTCCGCCTCGATTTGCCCGCCTGACGCCCCCATGCTAGGCGGGAGTCATCAGCAGCGCGTCGCCAAGCGGTTCTGTGGAAAGCGCCCGATGTCCAGTTCGTTCACGCCCCGTCCCCTCGTCATCGCGCCGTCGATCCTGGCGT
>NZ_JAFAVV010000728.1 GCF_019242285.1 Bradyrhizobium sp. | reverse complement strand
GCTCTCGTTGAAACTCTTGAGCTTTTTGGAGCGACCATATTTGCACAAAGACGAGTCGATTCAATGGCTTGAATCTTCTTGTGACTCAGTACGACTAAGGCGCGACTGCGTCCGCCGTAGCTCGCAGAGCGAAGGTGGAAGCGCCGTGCCCACCATGTTTCAGCGAACATGATGCTGAATGGTGGGCACGCTTCCGCCTTCGCTCGTTGAGCTACGGCGGACGTGGTCGCTTAGCCCACACTGCGCACTTGCACTTCCCGCGTGCTACACCGTCGTCACCTTCCGCGCCGGCGACGCGTGCCTGGTCTCGCCGCCCTTCACGTCGGCATAGTATTGCGGCGCCTCGCGGCGATCGAAACGGCCGTAGTCGCGGATGACGCGGACGCTGCGATGCCGCAGCTTCTCGATGCCCTCGATCGGCTTCGGCGCCCAGGCGCTGGCCGCCTTGGCGTCCTTCCAGGCCACCAGCAGCGCCATCTTGCCGGGATTGTAGATGCTGGCCCAGATGTCGTAATCGATGACCGCATCATCCTTCACGTCGAGACCGAGATGCGCCGGAAGCAGATTGGCCTGTGCGGTCACCGCCGCATCCTTGCGCGGCGTGATCTCGGTGAACGTCACCAGTTTCGCCGCGCCCACCTCGGTCTCGTCGAAGCGCCGTTCCAGGATCGGTGCCTCCTTCGGCGGCGCGGTGTCGGCCGTCACCTCGCCGACGCGCAGGTGATAATCCCTGAAGATGTCGAAGCGGCCCTTGGCCTGGGTGGCATGATGCTCGGCCTCGGTGCGCCAGCGCACCACCGATTTCTCGTCGCGCCAGGTCGAGTGCGACAGCACCCAGCCGGGCCGGCGCCGGCTCTCGAAGCGCTCGTTGTCGACGAAGCCGTCGATGGTTTCGAGAATCGGCTTCAGATGCTTGGCGAGCTTGAGATAGTCATCCTTCCTGCCCTCGCCGGGCAGCACTTCGAAGATCACGGAAAACATGCGTTTCTCCTTCGTCTTATCACGCAGGCACGGACGCGGCGTCGTCGCCACGCAGGAAGTCGATGCTCTCGCGCCGTAGCGCGAGCCGCATCGATTCGAGATGCATCAGGTGGGTGCCGCGGCCGATCTTGACGTCGCGCTTGATCGGCGATCGCGCGAACGCGTCGAACAGCCAGCGTGCATCGTCGTCGGGAATCAATCCGTCCCATTCGCCTCTGACGATCGCGACCGGTGCGCGGACCTTGGCGGGATCGTAGGCCAACTGTCCGTGCCAGGCCTTGATGATCTCGCTGAACGGGCCGAGTGGCGTCTTGACGCCGTGCGGCTCGCGCCTGCGGCTTTCCGGATCGGAGTCGAGATAGCGCTCGCTCCATTCCTCGAAATGCGACCGCGACAGCACCGGTGGCTCGCCGGCGGGCACGTCCTCGATGAATCTGTTCCATTGGTCCTGAGCCGTCACGATGCGCCAGGCCGGAAATATCGGCGGCGTCTCGTAGCGTCGCGGCCCGCGCCGGCCGATCGGGCCGAACAGCACCAGGCGATCGACCGCCTCGGGATTTTCTCCGGCGAAACGGCAGGCCGGCATCGATCCCCAGGAATGCGCGATCAGCGAAAGCGCCTTCAACTCCTGATGCGCCAGGATGAAGCGGACCGCCGCCGTGACCTGCTGTGCGGCATCTTCTGCGATGCAGAGCGGCGGATTGTCACCCGGCGGAAGCTCCATTTCCGGATAGCGGTCGGAGTGGCCGAAGCCGTGGAAGTCCAGGCCCCAGACGTCGAATCCGGCCTCGTTGAGCGCGTCGCGCCACGATTTGCCGTCGAAGCGGTGCGCGATCGACAATGCCGATGGAAACGTCGCGCCATGGACATAGAGCACCGCGCGGCGCGGACGGAACGCCGTGCCGGCGGCAGGCAGAAAGCGCAGAAACAAAGACAATCCGTCGCGCGGTCCCGGAATGCGAAAATGCTCCTCGCGCGGATCGAGTTTCGTCGCGACCGACGTGTTCGGCATGGCGAAAATCTCCGTCTCGTTACGCGCAACAACGCGGGCCGGCGGCGGCTGGTTCAGCCCGTCACTTCGACGATGCTCGAAGTGACGGTTGTTGTCTTGCGTTGCCTTGCGTCAGAGATGAGCGCAGGAAGATCGGGCGCAAAGCCCGATGTTCCTGCACGGAACGCAGGGAGCCGCGGGCGGCTCACAGCAGCGTGTATTGCGCGCGTTCGCGCTTTGCGAGGAGCGGCAGCGCCTCGCCGGCGACATGGGCCTTGAAATGCGCGCTGTCCTGATGCGCCTTGAACGCGGCCTCGTCGCGAAACAACTCATAGAACAGGAACTGCGCCGGATTGTCCTTCGACCGGCCAATCAGGAACAGTTTCGCGCCGGGCTCGCGCTGCGCCTCGGGGAGGAAGCGGGCCAGGATGGAAGCCACTTTGTCCGCCTCGCCTTCCTTGGCTTCCCACTGCGCGACCACGAGCAGCCCGCCGCCGCTGACGGCGTCGTTGATCGTGGTTCCGTCGATTGCATATCGGGTCATGATCTTCTCCTTTTGACTTGCCTTGGTTCGCGAGCGAGGAGGTAGCACGCGCCACCACGATTACAATTCGATATTTGACGAATTGTGATTGTAACCCTTCGATGCCGATCGAAACGAGGATGTCCGGCCGAACGGCATCGGCGGCTCGCCGCGGTGCAACGTCGCGCGGGTCGGGGATTCGCCGTCGATATCCGCGGATGCGGGGCAATCTCGCCCTTGTGCCCGACGCCGACATCTCTCTAGAAGGAAGCTGAAGTCTGGACCGGGTCGCTCATGGATATTCTGAAGGTACGTGATACCAATGACGTCGGAGAGGTGGTGCGTGCGGCGATCGCCGGCGAGCAGCCGCTCGAGGTCATCGGCCATGGCAGCAAGCGGCGGATCGGCCAGCCGATGGCGACCAACGCGGTGCTCGATCTGTCGGCGCTGAGTGCGGTGGTCTCCTACGAGCCGAGCGAGCTGATCATCACGGTCGCGGCAGGCGCGCCGCTGTCGGACGTGACGTCGCTGATCGATTCCAAGAACCAGCAGTTCGCCTTCGAGCCGGTCGACACCACCGCCCTCCTGGGTCTGCCTGGGCCCGGCACCGTCGGCGGCATGATCGGCGCGGGGCTGGCCGGGCCGCGTCGCGTCAGAGCCGGCGGCGTCCGGGACCATCTGCTCGGCGCGCATGCGGTCTCCGGCTACGGCGAAACCTTCAAGACCGGCGGCAAGGTGGTCAAGAACGTCACCGGTTACGATCTCTGCAAATTGCTGGCGGGTTCCTGGGGCACGCTCGCGGTCATGACCGAGGTGACGCTGAAGGTGATGCCGTGTCCCGAGGCCGAGCGCACCCTGGTGTTGCGGGGGCTGGACGATCTCGCCGCCAACCGCGCGATGACGGCGGCGCTGAGCTCGCCGTTCGACGTTTCGGGCGCGGCGCATCTGCCGGCCTCGGCGCTGCGTGGCGGCGCAAGGGCGCTGGATGGGCTGGGGACGTCGGGGCAGGCGGTGACCCTGTTGCGGCTGGAGGGTATCACCGCGTCCGCTAGCCAGCGTGCGGGCTCGTTGGCCAGGACCCTGGCGCCGTTCGGGACGGTCGAGATGCTCGAAGACGCGGTCTCCGCGGCGGTCTGGGCGGCCGTCCGGAACGTGCAGCCCTTCGCGGCGGCGGGCGCCCTGGGCGCGGGGGTGGTGTGGCGCGTCGTCTGCCCGCCGGCCGCGGGTGGCGCGCTGGGGCAGGCGCTGGCCGACGCGACTGGCGGCGACGTGATCTATGACTGGGGCGGCGGATTGATCTGGGCGGCGCTGCCGCCGGAGGCCGACGCCCATGCGGCGCTGGTGCGCCAGCGCGCCGCGGCCGCCATGGGCCACGCCACCCTGATCCGGGCTCCGGAGGGGGTGCGTCGCGAGGTCGACGTCTTCCAGCCGCAGGCGGGCGGTGTCGCCGAATTGAGCGAGCGGGTGCGCGCGAGCTTCGATCCGAAGCGCATCCTCAACCGCGGCCGGATGCGGCGGGAAGGGTGAAATGAAGACCGAATTCAGCCTGGCCCAGCTCGCCGACCCCGACATCGCCGAGGCCGACAAGATCCTGCGCGCCTGCGTCCATTGCGGCTTCTGCACCGCGACCTGTCCGACCTATGTGCTGCTCGGCGACGAACTCGACAGCCCCCGCGGCCGCATCTACCTGATCAAGGAGATGCTGGAGAAGGAGCGTCCCCCGACGGCGGAGGTCGTCAAGCACATCGATCGCTGCCTGTCTTGTCTTGCCTGCATGACGACCTGCCCCTCGGGGGTGAACTACATGCATCTGGTCGATCAGGCGCGGGTCCGGATCGAGGAGACCTATTCGCGGCCGCTCTCGGAGCGGCTGCTGCGAACGGTGCTCGGCCGCATCCTGCCGGCGCCGAAACTGTTCCGCCTGAGCCTGCGGCTCGCCCGATTCGCCGCGCCATTGTCGGCGCTGCTGCCCGCGTCTGCGGGGTTATCCACAGCCCCGACGCTGCTGCGACGCGCGCGGGCCATGCTGGCGCTGGCGCCGGACCGGTTGCCCGCGCCGGGACCCGGGGGCGGCAGCGTGTTCGCCGCGCAGGGTCCCCGGCGGGGCCGCGTCGCACTGCTGCAGGGCTGCGCGCAGCAGGTGCTGGCGCCGCGAATCAACCAGGCCGCCATCGGCGTGCTGACGCGCCATGGCATCGAGGTCGTGCTGGTCCGGGACGAGCAATGCTGCGGCGCGTTGACCCACCATCTCGGTCACGACGATGACGCGCTGGCGCGCGCCCGCGCCAATGTCACGGCCTGGACCGCCGAGGCCGAGCGTGGGGGCCTCGACGCCATCCTGGTGACCACCTCCGGCTGCGGAACCGTGATCAAGGATTATGGCTACCTGCTGCGAGAAGACCGCGATTTTGCTGGCGCGGCGGCACATGTCTCGGCGCTCGCCAAGGACATCACCGAGTATCTCGCGGGCCTCGAATTGCGGCCGCCCTCAGGGCCGTCACAACAGCGATTCGGCGACGTCACCATCGCCTATCACTCGGCGTGTTCGCTGCAACATGGGCAGAAAATCACAACTCTTCCGAAAGAATTGCTTTCCAAGAGCGGATTCGTGGTGAAAGATGTACCAGAGAGTCATTTGTGTTGCGGTTCGGCGGGGACTTACAACATCCTTCAGCCCGACATTGCGACCCGATTGCGCGATCGCAAGGTCGCCAACATCGCAAGCGTCGAGCCGGACATGATTGCGGCGGGCAATATCGGATGCATCATGCAGATTGCCAGCGGCACATCGGTCCCCGTCGTGCACACGATTGAGCTTCTCGATTGGGCGACGGGCGGTCCAAAGCCAGGATCGAACCGATCGAATGTCTCCCGCGCGCAGGCAGGCGCGGACGACTTGAACGCCTGATGACATTGATCGGCGGCATTTAGGAGGATCACGATGGCGAAAGGGAAGAAGAGCAAGAAGGGTAAAAAGGAAAAGAAGAAAAAAACCCTGACGGCGAAGACGTCGGCGAAGAAGGCTTCCAAGAAGGCAGCCAAGAAGTCCGCGAAGAAAGCGGCGAAGAAGGCCAAGACTGCGAGCAAGGCGGCGAAGAAGCCGGCCGGCAAGGCCAAGGTAGCCAAGAAGGCGGCCAAGGCGCCGGCGAAGAAGGCTGCGAAGAAGCGGACGCCGAAGCCGGCTGCTCCCGCTTACACGCCGGAGCCCGCGGAAGAGGTTTCGGAGTCTTCCTCCTCGGCGCCGAGCTGGGCGACCTCCGACTCCAGCCACGCGTCATCGTGGGAGCATAGCGCTGCCTCACATGGCGACGACGACCACGGCAGCTAGCCGATCGAGGCGCTGCTGAGTCATCTTCAGGCTCAGAGGGCCGCGGTCTTGACCGCGGCCTTTTTGCTCGCCCGCCCTTTGGCCGATTGCGCAGGCTGGCGGGCATGCGATGTCCCCAAGCAACCTCTGATTCGCTGAAGACCGAGGGCGGATTGATCAGCACCACAGCGGGCATTCGCCCGTCCGGCTACGGGCGCCCAGGCCGCCCGGTTTGTTGTCGGAATGCAACACCGTCACGGCAAGTGTGACTGAAACACGCCGAACGCCCAAAAAGTCGGCAGTTGCTTCACTTTTTTGCTTCACCGGTCTGAGGCCGCGTTCCACATTGTGGCACTGGTTATGAAGTTGGGGTGCGGTCTGGTGTTTTGATGCCCATTGGGGGGCGAGCCGGCTGGTCTCAGACAGATGATGGGGATCGTCATGAAGAAAGTGGTTTTGCTGGCAACGGCGCTGGCGATGGTCACGGGTTCCGCCTTGGCGGCCGATTTGCCCGTGAAGGCGGTGAAGGCACCGCCGCCGGCAGCGTTCGATCCCTGGGACGTCGCGTTCGGCGGCGCCATCATGAACGATTACATCTTCCGCGGCGTCACCCAGTCGAACCACAAGCCGTCGGTCGCGGCCTACTTCGAGCCCCGCTACAACGTGACCAAGGACCTGCAGCTCTATGTCGGCGTGTCCGGCGAGAGCATTTCCTTCGCCAACCGTGCAGCCGCGGAAGTCGACGTCTACGGCGGTATCCGCCCGACCTTCGGTGCCTTCGCCTTCGATATCGGCGTCTGGGGCTACCTGTATCCGGGCGGCACCTGCCAGTTCGGCGGCAACGGCTTCGACTTCGCTGGGAATTTCCAGGGCACCGAGTGCGCCACCAACTTCCTGCTCAACGGTAACACCATGAAGAAGGACGTCAGCTTCTTCGAGGTCTACGGCAAGAGCACCTACACGGTTAACGACAACTGGCAGTTCGGCGTGACCGAATTCTACACGCCGAGCTTCCTGAACTCGGGCGCCTGGGGCAACTACAGCTCGGTCACCGGCAAGTACACCGCCCCGGGCACGATCTTCGGCAGCAGCGGCGTGGGCATGTATGTCTCCGGCGAGTTCGGGCGCCAGTGGTTCGGGACCACCGACAGTTTCTACGGCACTCCGGTATTCCCGAACGGCATTCACTATGCTGATTACAACACCTGGAATATCGGCATCGGCTTCACCTACAAGGTGTTCACGCTCGATATCCGTTACTCCGACACCGATCTGTCGAAGGGTGATTGCAGCGTGTTCACGGGCGCTTTCAATGCCACCCCCGGAACCACTACGGTTACCGGCAACAATCCGCTCGGGACCAGCTCGAACTGGTGCGGCGCGGCCGGCATCGTCAAGCTCTCGGCCGACCTGACCGCGATGACGAACCTGAAGTAAGGCCGACGGCTGGAGACGACGACCATCAAAGGGCGGCGGAGCGATCTGCCGTCCTTCTTCTTTTCTGACGTATGCGCCGGAGCAAGTCCGCGCCACAGCCTCAATCGTCCGTCTGCTTGCGCCGCGCGGCGACCGATCCGCCGCCACCTTTGAGGGTGTCCGGTGCGCGGTCGGCCAGCGCGAACTGTCCGCCGGCGGGCACCAGCACGATGCTGCGCTGATGGAACGCTTCCAGCGTCGAGCGGTGCCCGATCGAGACGAGGGTGGTCTGCGGCAGCCGCGCCTCGAGCAGGCGGTAGAGCTTCGCCTCCGAAGGTTCGTCCAGCGACGCGGTCGCCTCGTCGAGAAACAAGAATTGCGGCCCATGCAAGAGCGCGCGGGCGAGGCCGAGCCGCTGCTGCTCGCCTGGTGACAGCATCCGGTTCCAGTGGGCCTCCTCGTCGAGCCGCGGCGCGAGCGCGGAAAGCCCGACCGCGTCCAGCACCTCGCGCACCCGCTCGGCGCCGAACCGCTCGGCTTCCGCCGGATAGGCGATCGCAGCTTTTAGCGAGGCGATCGGCAGGTAGGGACGCTGCGGCAGCATCATCAGTGAGGCGTGGGCAGGGATCGCGATCATGCCGGAGCCGAACGGCCAGATGCCGGCGATGGCGCGGAACAGGCTGGACTTGCCGGCACCGGATGGGCCGGTGACGAGGGTGTTTTCATGGGCGCGCAGCGTGAAGTCATCGGCCGCGACCAGTGGCCTGCCGTTCGGCAGCCTGACCAGGAGCCCGGCGAGATCGATGTCGTGCCTGCCGTCGGCGCCGACCACGTCGATCGAAGGGCTCTCACCGGCCGCTGCGACAGCTCCGTCGATCGAGGTTTCAAAACCGTCGAGACGGGCGAGGATCGCGCGCCACTCGGCGAGGCTGCGATAGGTCGAGACGAAGTACGACAGCGCCTTCTGCACGCTGCCGAAGGCCTCGCCCGTCTGCACCATGGCGCCGAGCTCGATCCTGCCGGCGAAATAGGCCGGCGCGACCAGCACGAAGGGGATAATGAGCGCGGTCTGGTCGAAGCTCTGGGTGAAGAACATCAGGCTCTTGGTCCGGCCCATGATGCCGTGCCAGTTGTCGATGACATGGCCGAACCGCGTGGACAGACGCTTGCGCTCCGCGCTCTCGCCCCGGAGCAGCGCGATCTGCTCCGAGTTCTCGCGGGTCCGCACCAGGTTGAAGCGGAAATCGGCTTCGTATCGCTGCTGCATGAAATTGAGGTTGACCAGCGGCGCGCCGATCCATTGCGTGATGACGGTGCCGATCACGGCGTAGAGCAGCGCGGCCCAGACCAGGAAGCCCGGGATTGCGAGCGGGCTGCCGAGGACATACAGCGGCGCCGCTTCGGAAAGTCCCCACAGGATCACCACGAACGACGCCAGCGACACCACCGAGTTCAACAGCCCGAGGCTGACGCTGAGCGTCTGGTCCACGAACAGCTTCACATCGTCGCTCATGCGCTGGTCTGGGTTGTCGGCGGCATCGCCCTTGAGCTGCATGCGATAGTGCACCGGCCCGTCCAGCCAGTGGGCGAGATAGCGGCTGGTCATCCAGCGCCGCCACCGGATCTGGAGCCATTGATTGAGATAGAGCTGATAGACCCCGAGCAGGACAGAGCTGAAGGCGAGGACGGTAAAGATCAGGATCTGGTGGACGAATCCCTGCCAATCTCTCTCCTGCAGCGTGTTGTAGAAATGGTTGCGCCAGAAATTGATCAGCACGTCGATTCCCACGCTCGTCAGCTCGAGCGCGATCACCGCGGCCAGCAGTCCTCTGCCCGCCCATTTGTCCTCGGAATTGAAATAGGGAGCGGCAATTCGCCATGCGATGGCGAGCGTGGCGCGAATGGTCTTCACAGGTGAACCTCGCTGGAGGGGGAGCGGATCAGGCCGAAAATATCGGACAGCCTTTACGTATGCTTCGACTAAAGTCGTAAGTACAACGATCCGGGCTGGCTTGTCCGAGCCTTTGACCAGACCCTAGCATGGGCACAACGGCGAGAGACGGGGCGGCTTTCTCACTTCGCGAGCTTTTGAGCGGGCTTGGCATGTCATGCGCTGCCGGTTTTCCGGGCGCATCGCTCATTGTCAGGGCAGCCGGCAAAACGGCGAGCGCCAGTCCTGTCGATCAAGTCAACCGTTGGCCGACCGTCCACGCCGGCCGGGAACGGGAAAGTCGCGTGGGGAGGAAGTGCAATGTGGAACCAGGTCTATAATCCGCTCGGCAGCGCGGCGCTGTCGACGATCGCCGCTGCGATACCGGTGGTGTCGCTCTTGGTGATGATCGCGAGCGGCCGGGTGAAGGCGCATGTCGCCGCCGTCATCGCGGTCGTCATCACCAACCTGATCGCGATCTTCGTCTTCACCATGCCGGCGGGCATGTCGATTCGCGCCTCCCTGCTCGGTGTCGTGTCGGGCTTCTTCCCGATCGGCTGGATCGTGCTCAACGTCATCTTCCTCTATCAGGTCACGGTTTCGACCGGGAAGTTCGAGCTGTTGAAGCGCGCGGTCGGCGGCGTCACCGAGGACCGCCGTCTGCAGCTCCTGCTGGTCGCGTTCTCGTTCGGCGCCTTCTTCGAAGGCGCATCCGGCTTCGGCACGCCAGTTGCGATCACCGGCTCGATCCTGATCGGGCTCGGCTTCTCGCCGCTCGCGGCCTCCGGGTTGTCGCTGATCGCCAACACCGCGCCGGTGGCCTATGGCGCGCTCGGCACGCCGATCCAGGGCCTTGCGTCGGTAACCGGGCTCGATCCCTACATCCTCGGTGCGATGGTGGGCCGGCAGTTGCCGGTGTTCTCCCTGATCGTGCCGTTCTGGGTGGTATGGGCGTTCGCAGGCTGGCGCGGCATGAAGGACGTCTGGCCGGCCATCCTGGTGACCGGCGTCTCATTCGCGATCCCGCAATTCGTGATCTCGAACTACGTCAATCCCTGGATCGTCGACATCGGCGCCTCGCTGATCTCGATGGGCTGCCTGATCCTGTTCCTCAGGGTCTGGCAGCCGAAGCAGCTCTGGCTGTCACCGGCGCTGAGCGGCCAGGATGAATCGGCTGCGACCATGGCGAAGGCGCCACCGCTCGACAAGACGCCGCTCACGCAAGGCCAGCTCTGGAGCGCGCTGCTGCCATGGATCATCGTCTGCATCGTGATGCTGATCTGGGGCAACGGCGCCTTCAAGACCTGGGCGAACTCCATCTTTGCCTGGAATTATCCGGTGCCGGAGCTGCACAACATGATCAACCGGGTGCCTCCGGTGGTGGCGAAGCCGACGCCGGAGGGCGCCACGTTCGCCTTCACCTATCTGTCCTTCACCGGCAGCGGCATGCTGATCGCGGCGATCATCTCCGGTCTCTTGATGGGGCTGTCGCCGGCCAAGCTGGTGGCCGAATATGGCCGCACCATCCGCCTGTGCGCGATCTCGCTGATCACGATCTCGGCGATGCTGGCGATCGGCACGCTGACCCGTCTCGGCGGGGTCGACGCGACGCTCGGTCTCGCCTTCGCCGCGACCGGCGTGCTCTATCCCTTCTTCGGCACGCTGCTCGGCTGGCTCGGCGTGGCGCTGACCGGATCGGACACCGCCTCGAATATCCTGTTCGGCAATCTGCAGAAGATCACCTCCGAGCAGATCGGCCTGCCGTCCGTGCTGATGGCCGCCGCCAATTCGAGCGGCGGCGTCATGGGCAAGATGATCGACGCCCAGTCGATCGTCGTGGCCTCCACCGCCACCAACTGGTACGGCCATGAAAGCTCGATCCTGCGCTACGTGTTCAAGCACTCGATCGTGCTGGCCTGTCTGGTCGGCCTGCTCGTGACGCTGCAGGCCTATGTCTATCCGTTCACGGAGCTGGTGCTCAAGCCGGCGCAGTGACATGACGGTGACGTGACAAAAAATCCCCGCGATGCCGGCAGGCTTCGCGGGGATTCTGTCTCAGGCTCGCGTGTTTACCAGCCGATCCACCTGCTGCCGCGCCAGTAGCCGCGGCCCTCGTGCTCGCGGAAGACGAACCGCTCACGCGGACCCCAGTGCCAATTGTCCTCGTGGACGACCACTCCGGCTTCGTGCGGATAGTCGAAGGCCTCGTGGGTGTGCCAGCACACGTTGCCGCGGCACACGATCGCGGCGGATGCGCTCATGGCCGAACCGGCCAGCATCGCAGCGCCCAGCACGGCGCCGGCAGCGGCTTTGGTCAGAAGTCTCATCTCGTCTTCTCCTTGACTAGCGGGACATTGCCCGGTTGCTCAAACAGGCAAGGCGGTTTCTCGTTCCCGTCTGTCCGCGCAAAATGCGAGAAATAAATTTGAGAGAGAAAAATGCCGCTTGGCAGCCTTCGTCCGATGAACGGCTGTTCATGTCGCTGCGCAACGAGAGGTGCAACTCCCACTGCTGTGTCGCGAATGCACCTGTGGCGCGCGGCTTGACGACGATGACATGGAAAATCTGGCCAAGGGTGTTGCGGTCGGATAAGCCGAGCCGGGCAAGAGAAATATCTTCGAGGGGCTGCATGCGTTTGCTCAAAACGGCTTTGAGACCGATCGGCGTCGCCCTGATCTTCTTTGCAACCTTTGCAGGCACGCCTCACGCCAAGGCCGAGGACGGCTTCCCCTTCGGCATGGAAATGACGCTGGATGGACCGCCGCAGCCGGGATCAAAGCGCATTCCGGATCTCGACATCAGCGACAACGGCACGGTCGTGCTCGAGCTGTGGTGCAAGGGCGGCAAGGGCCAGTTCTCCGTCGCCGGCAACACCGTGATCTTCGTGCCTGGGCCGATGCAGGATCGCTCCTGCCCGCCCGCGAGGGCGCAGGCCGACGATGAATTGCTGGCCGCCTTGAGCGAAGCCACCACTTGGCGGCGTCAAGGCGACGCGGTGACCTTCGGCGGCGCCCGCACGCTGCGCTTTCACATCAATACGAATTGAGCCGCAATCGTGGGGCGGATTAGCCCACGCTGATCCGCCCTGCGAACGACGAAACGCGAACTGAGCTGTGGCCGCCCGCTATTTCCATGCCGACTTGTCGGCGTCCCAACGCTGGGCCTTCAATTCCTTGGCGAGCGCCTCGATCGAGCCGGTGTCGTCGCGCTCCTCGCTTTCCTCGTCGCCGGTCGATTCGTCCGACAGATTGAGCTTGGCGCCGGCGCTTTCATCGGAGGTCGTTGTGACGGGATTGCCGATCCACAGGATCAGGCGGTCGGTCTCACCCGGCTTGTCGGGCGCGACCAGGCCGGTGACCTCGATCGTGTCGGTGAGGCTGAGCGCGGGATAGAGCTGGCTCGGCCGCTTGAAGCGCAGCCGCAGCTTCCCGGTGGTGGCGCTGAAGCTCGCATTGTCGGGCTTCGCCGCGAGCGTTTTGGCGAGCACGAGGGAAATCGTCGCCATCAATTTGTCCTTGTTGATCTTGCCGCCTTCGCGCCAGTCGGCGGCGGCGAAGCGCATCGTGCGATCCATCTGCACGGCGCCCGCGGTCCAGCCCGCTGTGACGACGCCGGGCATCGCCTTGGCCTTCGCGATCAGCTCGGCCGCGTGGTCGGGATCGACCGACAGGCTGATGGTCTGCTGGCCGGCGCGGAGCGCGTCGCAGGTCACATCGAGGCTGCCGAGGCTGACCTCGACGTCCTGGCCCTTCAAGCTCTTCAGCAACTCCAGCGCCGCATCGAGCTTGACGCGGACACCGATCGCTTCGGGCGAGACCTCGGTGAAATCCTTCGGCTGCGCATTGATGCCGTCATCGACGGTCTGGCTGTCCAGGAATTCGCGTTCGCTGACGTCGGTATTCTCGCTCGAGGCGACTTCGGTGACCTTCTGGCCGATGGTGATCTGGCCGCGGAAATCGAAACCGTCGCCGTTCTGCTTGCGCTGCAGCTTGACCGTGACCGGCGACTTCTCGCCGAGGCTCTGTGTGGTTCCCGTCATGGTTTGGCCGCTGACGGCCAGATTGACGACGAAGCGGTCCCGCCGGCTGGAGCTCTTGTCGGGATGATAGCAGACGTCGAGCGTGGCGGCGCTCACGGTCTTGCCCTGCCGTGTCTCCTTCAGGACGACGTCGGCGTCGCCATTCATCAGGCCGTCGATGGCGGTGAAATACCGCACCTCGGTCGCGTTGGGATCGGGCTTGGTCGAGAGCTTCATCTGCGCCGTCGCGAGACCGGGAACGGCCGCCATCAGCCCAGCCACGAGAACCAGAAGCGCGCGCATGCGAAATTCCTCGAAGGTGAATCGGCTTCGTCTTTACCAGCAAACCGGTGCGTCATCCGCCAAAAAGAAGGCCGGCCGGAGGCAGGCCGCGACGTGATCGCGCCGCGGCTTCGCGTCACGCGCGCACGGCGGGCTCTTCTCTGCTCTCCAGCTTGTGACGCAGCTCCGTCATGACTTGGCGGGCGGTTTCGATATCCTTGACGGCAAGTCCGTCGGCGAGCCCATTCACCCAGGGAAGCTGCGGGCGCATGGCCGCGTCGAACGCCTGGCGTCCCTTGTCGGTCAGAACGACCAGTTGTGCCCGGCGGTGATGCGGGTTGGTCCACCGCCGCCTTTCGCGCCGCGTTCATGCATCCCGAGTTCAGGGCGCAGCTTTCGGCCTATCCGTCGTCGGCCATTGCCTCCCTGCATCTCTTTCAGAAGGTCGCTGTTCCGGGCATCTGCGTTGCCTAGATTGCCGACCGCGTGCAGCTTCACCCAAAAAGAAGGCCGCCAGAGGCGGCCTTCTTGAATTTTGGAATGCTGGATAGCGGCCGGCTCAGAAGCCCATGCCGCCCATGCCACCCATGCCGCCACCGCCGCCGGGCATCGGCGCTGCCGGCTCCTTCGGCAGTTCGGCGACCATCGCCTCGGTGGTCACCAGCAGGCCGGCGACGGAGGAGGCGTCCTGCAGCGCGGTGCGCACCACCTTGGCGGGGTCGATGATGCCCTTGGCGACGAGGTCGACATAGTCCTCGGTCTGCGCGTCGAAGCCGAAAGTCTCGGACTTGTCCTCCAGCACCTTGCCGACCACGACCGAGCCTTCGAGCCCGGCATTCTCGGCGATCTGGCGCAGCGGCGCCTCCAGTGCCTTGAGCACGATGTTGATGCCGGCCTGCACGTCCGGGTTCTCGTTATGAATGCGGCCGACCGCCTTCTTGGCACGCAGCAGCGCGACGCCGCCGCCGGGCACGATGCCTTCCTGCACCGCCGCGCGGGTGGCGTTGAGCGCGTCCTCGACGCGGTCCTTCTTCTCCTTGACCTCGACCTCGGTCGCGCCGCCGACGCGGATCACCGCGACGCCGCCGGCGAGCTTGGCGAGCCGCTCCTGCAGCTTCTCGCGGTCATAGTCGGAGGTGGTCTCCTCGATCTGGGCCTTGATCTGCGCCACGCGCGCCTCGATGTCCGGCTTCTTGCCGGCGCCGTTGACGATCGTGGTGTTCTCCTTGTCGATCACGACCTTGCGGGCGCGGCCGAGCATCTTCACCGTGACGTTCTCGAGCTTCATGCCGAGCTCATCGGAGATCAGCTGGCCCCCG
>NZ_JAFAVV010000435.1 GCF_019242285.1 Bradyrhizobium sp. | reverse complement strand
GTCGACCAGCCGCTCCTTGCGGTGAACTGCGGCGAGTGTGTCGGCGTCCAGAGTCGCCTGCCCATGCCGGAACCGAATCTGCGAGAGGCGCGAGCCTTCGCGCACCAGCACGGGAAATGTCTTCGGGCTGATCTCGGCATAAAGCGGACCGTGATAGCCGGCGCCGATCATGTCGAAGCGCCGCGTGCCGTCGGCGATCACGCGGGTGAACACGTCGAGCCGCCCGGTCGAGCTTTTCGGATTGGCCGCGGCGACGATGTCCGGCGGTAGCGCCAGGCTCTCGATCAGCGGCACGATATAGACGCAGTTGGTCTCCAGCACCGCGCCGTCGGCAAGATCGATCTCGTGCAGCTTCAATTCGTCAATGCGCTCGGCCACCGTGGCGCCCGGCCCCGGCAGGAAGCTGGCGCGGACGCGATAGGCGATATCGCCCAGGCGCAAATCGAGGCTCGCCGGCTGGATCTGGCTCTCGACAAAGGGATAGGCCGGCAGGATCAGGCCGGAATCCGCCATCGCCGCGATCATGCGGTCGGGGAGGATGCCGTTGGCGTGGATAGGGAGCGAAAACGACACGCTATGATCCTTGGCTAGCGTCTCCAATGTCATCCAAACCCCAAAAATACACGTTTTACGCCCTTAACCGATGGCCGTCTTGACGGAAAGGCCGGGTCCGAATATGAGCATTACTTATCCCGTGGTGATTTGAGCCGGCCGGCTTGCAGCCACGTTAAATAAATCGCTAAACAGGCCGGGGACAGCAGTGATCCCGGCCTTGAGGAGTTTCCCAGGCCGGTTTTTTTGTGTCCGCTTGCGAGGGCGGTCACGTTGGAGGTCACATGTCCAAATCTGCTTCCGCCGCGCCTGCGGCCCGCTTTCGCCCCGAAACCCGCCTGGTCCATGGCGGCACGCTCCGCTCCGAATTCGGCGAAACGTCCGAGGGGCTGTTCCTGACCCAGGGCTATGTCTACGAGAGCGCGGAACTGTGCGAGGCGCGTTTCAAGGGCGAGGACCCCGGCTACATCTATTCGCGCTACTCCAACCCGACGATTGCGATGTTCGAGCGCCGCATGATCGAGCTCGAGGGCGCCGAAGCCGGCCGCTCGGCCGCGACCGGGATGGCCGCGGTGACCACCGCGGTGCTGGCGCCGCTGAGGGCCGGCGACCACGTGGTGGCGTCGAAGGCGATGTTCGGCTCCTGCCGCTACGTGATCGAGGACCTGTTGCCGCGCTACGGCATCCAGTCGACGCTGGTCGACGGCCTCGACCTCGATCAGTGGAAGCGCGCGATGCGCGACAATACCAAGACCTGCTTCCTGGAGAGCCCGACCAACCCTACGCTCGACGTGCTCGACATCGGTGCGATCGCGGAGATTGCGCACGACGCCGGCGCGCGGCTGATCGTCGACAACGTGTTCGCGACCCCGATCTGGCAGAGCCCGCTCAAGCTCGGCGCCGACGTCGTGGTCTATTCGGCGACGAAACATATCGACGGCCAGGGCCGCTGCCTCGGCGGCATGATCCTCGGCTCGGAGGCCTTCATCGCCGAGCACCTGCACAACTACATGCGCCAGACCGGGCCGTCGCTGTCGCCCTTCAATGCCTGGGTGCTGCTCAAGGGCCTGGAGACGCTGGCGGTGCGCGTGCGCGCGCAGACCGACACCGCCGCCAAGATCGCCGATGCGCTCGCCACGCATCCGAAAATCTCCCGCCTGGTCTATCCCGGCCGCGAGGACCATCCGCAGGCCGCGACCGTGAGAAAGCAGATGCGCGCCGGCTCGACCCTGGTCGGCTTCGAGGTCAAGGGCGGCAAGCAGGCGGCGTTCCGCACCCTCAACGCGCTGAGGCTCGCGCGCATCTCCAACAATCTCGGCGACGCCAAGAGCCTCGTCACTCATCCCGCCACCACCACGCATCAGCGGCTCAAGCCAGAAGCGCGCGCCGAGCTCGGCATCGGCGACGGTTTTGTTCGTTTCTCCGCCGGGTTGGAGCATGCGGACGACCTGATTGCCGATCTCGCCGCGGCGCTGGAAGCGGCATGAAACGCGTAGGGTGGGCCAAGCCCAGCGTGCCCACCGTCTTTCATCGCAAACGGACATGGTGGGCACGGCGCTGCGCGCCTGAGCCCACCCTACAGGACTCGCCGCTACATCGGCTGATAGCTCTGCACCACCGGCACGTTGATGCCGAGCTTGATCTCGCCCACCGACTTGATGATGTCGTCGCCAAGGAGCTGCGCGAAGCAGGCATAGCCCCAGTCGTTCATATGCAACCCGTCGGCGATGACGAAATTGTCGATCGGCAGCGCCTGCCTCTCGTGCCACTCGCGCATCACCTGGAAGCGCGGGAAGATCCCGATATGGTGGAGCTGCGCCACCCGGCCGAGCAGCGACACCATCCTGCTGGCGCGATCGGCGCGCTCGGTGACACGCGGCGAATATTGCGGATCGACCAGCACCACGTCGCTGCCTGCGGCCTGGATGCGCGCGACGCCGTCCTCCACCATGTTGGCGGTGTCGCCGGGATCGAGATCGCGCAGCACCGCGTTGGTGCCGACCTGCCAGATCACGAGGTCGGGATGGCGGTCGATCACCGACGTCTGCAGCCGCTTCATCATCTCGGGCGCGTCCTCGCCGCCACGGCCCGAATTGATCACGGTGATGTCGGCGGTCGGATAATTTCGCTTGAGTTGCGCGGCCAGCCGGTTCGGATAGGTGAATTCCGGCGCGCTCGAGCCATAGCCTTGCGTCGACGACGAGCCGAACGCGACGATCAGCACCGGCTCGCCGGCGGCCAGCTTGCTTGCGACATGCGGCAGCGAGCCCAGCGACTGGACGCCGCCCTTCGGCGGCAGGCACGGCACGCGGCTGAAAATGTCGCTGGCCGATTTGGCGACCTCCTTCACCTTGTCGATTGCCTTGGCGGTGAGCGTTTTTGGCGGCGGCGGAAACGTCGGGGCGGAGCCCGCCTGCGACGGAGCAGCAGCGGCCGGCGCCGCTTCGACCGGGCCGGCGCTCACGCCGCCGCCGGACGGCGCAACGCCGCCCGAGGGTGGCGCAGGGACCGGCTGCGACGGCTGCGCGGCCGCGATCATCCGCACGGGATCGGCGTGAGCCGCGAAATGCGCGGCTGGAAAGATCAGGGGGAGGACGGCGGCGAACCACGCACTCGCAAAACGACAACAACGCGTTAACGTCATCAACGAAAATTCCCTAGTTCTGCTGCGCCGGACCGAGATGAGCGGCATCGATCACGAATTTCGACAAGGCCCGGCCAAGGCAGTCATGGACGCGCTTGGCGAGATCGATGCCGTGCGCGGCGCTGAAAAGGTCGAAGTCTCCTTCATCGTTCCACTGGTGCATGATCGCGAAGCGATCGAACAAGGGAATGTCATGCCCCTGCGCCACCGCGCGCATGTTGTCCAGATAGGGCGTGACTGAAATCATGGTCTCGGTACGCGGGCTGTATTGCGGGTTGATCAGGATCACGTCGGCGCCGGCCTCCTGCAACGCGACGACGCCCGCATCGACCGCGTTTCGGAAGTCGTCGGGATCGACGGACCGCATGGCATCGACGGTGCCGGTCTGCCAGATCACCAGAGTAGGTTTCTTTCCTTCCATGAGCTTAACGAAGCCGGGAACGGCCTCTTCCGAACTCGTCCGGGGCTGGATTTCGGTGGCGAGGTTAACGGTGACCTGCGGCAGACGATCCTTCAGATTGGCCTGAAGCCGCGCCGGATAGGCACTCGCCTCCGCCGACGTGATCGTCGACGAGCGGCTGCCGATCACCAGGATATCGAGGGTGCGTCCGGCCTTGACGGCGTCGGCGACCCTGGGCAGCACGCTCTCGGTTGACAGGAGGTTGTCGGGAACATCGCAGGCCTTCGGCGCGTCATCGGCGCGCGCCGGCGGCGCGGCCGCAATGGCCGCCAGCCACAAGGCACCCAGGATGAGCCCCGGCTTCATCAACCTCCTCCCGCCAGATCGGCGTTGGCGGCTTTCTTGGCGCCGCTCTTGTCGGCGACATGCTTATACCACGAAATCACCCAGGCAACGCCGCACATGATGAGAATGCCGGACAGGCTGATCAGCGCGTGCAGTGCGGCACCGCCGCCGATCTCGGCCAGGATGAAGTGCCCGGCAAAGGCCAGGAAGACCCCGAGACAGAAGATCTCCAGCGAATGCTGGCCGCACAGGACCAGCGGCCTGAGCCAAGGCGATTTCAGGCCGGCCCAGCTCTTCGGCAGGAAGCGCACGGTGACCGCGGCGAGCGCCAGGAAGTGCGCAAACCGCAGCACGTCCAGGTCGGTCTTGTCGATCGGGTACATCCAGTGCTCGATCACCCGCGGCATTAAGACGCTGAGCTGCGGCACGTACCAGGTCAAGGTGACATAGAAGGAGAACGCCAGATAGGCGATGCAAACCCACAGCGTGATCGGCGACGACAGCATGTGCGACATGCGTCTCGCCCCGCCGAGCGCGCACCAGGCGCCGAACACGAACAGCAATTGCCATGCCAGCGGATTGAAGGCCCAGAACCCGTTCGGATAGGAGGTGAAATACAGGTCGAATTCCCAGGTCACGGCATAGAGCAAGGCCGACAGGCCGAGCGTGACGTCGGGCCTCCAGCGCATCAGGAACAGGATCAGCGGCAGCGACAGCATCAGCACGATGTAGAGCGGCAGCACGTCCATGTTGACGGGGCGGAAACGCAACAGCAGCGCCTGCACGATGGTGACGTCGGGCTGCTTGAGGAAATCCATGATCCCCATCTCTTCCGAATAGAGCGGGTTCTCGAACGAGGTCGCGACGTAGGAGATTTCCGCCAGGAAGATCGTGAACAGGAACACGTGGGCGACGTAGATCTGCCAGGCGCGGCGCAGGATGCGCGCGGTCGCGACCACGAAGCCGGATTCCAGCAGCGCGCGGCCGTATACGAAGGCCGCGGTGTAGCCGGAGATGAAGATGAAGATCTCGGTGGCGTCCGAGAAGCCGTAGTTGCGGAGCGTGAACCAGGTCAGCAGGCTCGGCGGCAGGTGGTCGATGAAGATCAGCCACAGCGCGAGCCCGCGGAACAGGTCGAGCCGCAATTCGCGCTCGCCGACCGCGGGCAGCGTGATCGCCGACGCCGCGGACCGCGCCGCCTTGGCCGGCTGATCCGCCGGCCCGGCGATCGGAGGGGAGGCCACTTGATCGGCAATCGACGTCATCAGGCACCCAGGAAGCCGGCGCGGATGGCCGGCGCGACTCGAACATAATGCAGGACCGGCGCTTGCGGTAGAGTCCGCGACAGGACGAAACTGCGCCGCGTTAGCCTTCAACTGTGTTGAAAGCGCGAAAATTCTCATCGCTCGCGCCGTTGGTTCCCGCCCGGCTTTTCGCTATGATGCGCGCATGTATCGCGCCATCACCCGCCAGATCGAAGTGACCGTCGAGCCGAACTTCCTGCCCGAACGTTCGTCGGTGGACCGCGCGCATTATTTCTGGTCCTACACCATCGCCATCATCAACAACGGCACCGAGACGGTGCAGCTGCGGATGCGGCACTGGATCATCACCGACGCCACCGGACGCCAGCAGGAGGTGCACAAGGAAGGCGTGGTGGGGGAGCAGCCGATCCTCGCTCCAGGCGAGCGCTTCGAATACACCAGCGGCGTGCCGCTTTCGACCTCGTCGGGCATCATGACCGGCAACTACGAGATGCTGAGTGAGAGCGGCGAGCGCTTCGACATTGCGATTCCGACCTTCTCGCTCGACAGCCCGGATGGGGAACGGGTGTTGAATTAGACTAGTTCCGTAGGGTGGGCTAAGGCGCAAAGCGCCGTGCCCACCATTCTCTCGACGGCGCTCCTCCAAAATGGTGGGCACGCATCGCCTTCGCTCTTCGAGCGCTGGCGAAGCTTGGCCCACCCTACGGAGCAGCGCATGCGTCTATGGTCTCGCGACGAAATCGCCCGAGCTTTGCGAACCGACCACCCTCATCAATGAAGAGGGCGCAGGGAAGACCGGGTATCGACTGATACCCATGGCCCCCGTGCAGCAAATAAGCACGGGGCAGGAACCACAGGTTCAGCCAAATAACCGGCCTTCCCTGCGCGATGGTGCTACGGTTTCCTCCGCGCTCTCCCCGGGGATCGGGCTTTCTTGCCCCCGTCATCAGCGGATCATCACCGCCAATTTGACGCCAGCGTCGAGGCGTCAGGACCACACGGCTTCGCCGTCCGCGCGATGCCGCTCGTCTCGCGTCACCACACGTCCATCGCATCCCGCCTCGCAAATCGTGACGATCGCGATGCGCCCCTCCTGCCGAGACGGGACCGGCGCATAATGCCCTGATTTGGGGTCGGCGTCAAGTTAGTTTCCGAAAATCGGAAGGCCTATGATTGCTCCACGCCCGCCTCGTGCGGGGTGAACTGGTAGACCGAGGAGCAGAACTCGCAGGTGACGACGACCTTGCCATCCTGCACCATTTCGGCGCGGTCCTTGGCCGAAAAACTCTTCAACATGGCGGAGACCGCCTCGCGCGAGCAGGAGCAGCGCGCATTCAGCGGCAGCGGCTTGAACACACGGACGCCGCGCTCGTGGAACAGCCGGTAGAGCAGCCGCTCGCCGGAGAGATCGGGATCGATCAGCTCGACATCCTCGACCGTAGAGATCAAGGACTGGCCCTCGACCCAGGCGTCGTCCTCCTCGACCGTGTGCAGTTCGGTGCCCTCCGGCGCATCGCCGGGATGCAGATCGGCCTGGCGCGCGCGCTCCGGCGCCTTGGGCAGGAACTGCAAGAGCATGCCGCCGCCACGCCAGCGATGCTTGCCGCCCTCGCCGCCGCGCCATTCCTCGCCGACCGCGATGCGGACGCGGGTCGGGATCTGCTCGGAGCGCAGAAAATACTCGTGCGCGGCGGCCTCGAGCCCGCCGCCGTCGAGCGCGACCAGGCCCTGGTAGCGGCTCATGTCCGGCCCCTGGTCGATGGTCATCGCGAGATGGCCGCGGCCGAGCAGCGCGCCCGAATCCTGGCCCGGCTTCAGCCTTCGCTCGTCATAGCGCGCATAGGCGCGCAGGCGATCGGGCGCCTGGAAGTCCACGATCAGGAACGACACCGGGCCGTCGCTCTGGGTCTGCAGAATGAAGCGGCCGTCGAACTTCAGCGACGAGCCGAGCAGCGTGGTGAGCACGATGGCCTCGCCGAGCAGCTTGCCGACGGGCGCGGGATAATCATGCTTGGTCAGGATGTCGTCGAGCGCCGGCCCCATCCGCGTCAGGCGACCGCGCAGGTCGAGCGGATCGACCTCGAACGGCAGCACCGCGTCGTCGACGGGAACGGACGACGGCGCGCGGATCGGACTCGTGAAGGTGATCTTGGTGTCGGGGGATTGGGAGGTCATGACGCTTTATCTGGGGTCGGAGGGAGCGGAATGGAAGGGGTTCGGATCAACGCACCCGAACGCCGTTTTGATCACATATGATACCGCAAACTCGGTGTCGTCCTGGCGAAAGCCCGGAC
>NZ_JAFAVV010000764.1 GCF_019242285.1 Bradyrhizobium sp. | reverse complement strand
CGGCGCGGGCCTCGCAGCGACGGCCGCTTGACGGCGACCGGGACAACGCGACCTTTTCTGCTGATAACCGTGCGGTGCGCCGGATGATCGGATTTGTTGCTGCGCCAAACGGCGGCTTCTTCGGCCACGTGCGAAGCCCAGCGATGTTCAAATTTCTCAATAATGTGCTTTGGCAGGTCGACGTAGCTCACCATGTCCTCCGTGAGGCAAGCACTATGTCATGGACCTTGCGCGCCGGCTTGCCTTCGGGACTGTCGCGGTCCGCTACCCACGCTTGCAACGCGCGGCGGGTGTAGCCGGCCAAGGCAAAAACGCTTCACTTCTCCGCGAGGAAGCTCGCGTTTAATCTTCATCTCTCTTCGTGCAGCAATGCATTAAAGCTCCGCTCAGCTTCGCTATTGCGGATCTTTTTACGTAGCTCGGCCGCTTCCACTGTGCCCGGCTGAAGCGTTCGCACCTGCTGTTGCAGATCGGTCGTGTATTTCAGAAGCCGCTCTTCGAGCGTTGTCGTCTGCTTAAAACGTCTGCGTCTCTTGATCATTCACTCGCTCCCGTAGGCTCGGCTCCTTGTAGCCGTGATTGCGATACGGTCGCATTCACCTAGGGTAAGTTGATCAATCGCTTTCGTTGCAACATTTGTTAGGTTTCCGCACACACGAAACGCACCAATGATCAGGCTGAATTTCGTTCATTGAGGTTCGTCGATGGCGTTGCGCGCGACGGTGGTAAGACCGGCGAGCGTGGTATTGCCTTTGCGTGCGCTGTTCAGAAGCTATGTGGTCACCTTCTTTCGCAGGGCATGATCGGCCTCGTGGGGCAGCCGGCGGCAGGCTTGTTCAAGAACCACATCAAAGTTTGCCATGGTGCGCTCATCAATCTGCTTCATTTCGGGATTCCATCATTCGGAGATACAGAACCATGTTGCGGCGGTTTAAATTAGGGAGCCGCTGTCTTTCAACGCCGTCTCGAAACGAGCCTTCAATGCATCCGTCGGCTTCCCTGGTGATCTCAACAATCGATCCAAACTAGTTGCGCCACTCGCCACGCCAACCCGTGAAATGGCTCCCGCGTTTTCGCTTCGCTGGGCCCACAATTACGAAACATTACGGGAAGTTCCCGGACATTCTGCCTTCTCGGGCTGTTGGCGGTCCCCATATGCAAATCGGATGTTTGCTTAAGGAGTTGAGTTGTGAGTGCTGACACGAACCGCAAGCGCGCCTTACGCTACCGCGAATTGGCTTTGCGCGAGGCCGATAAGGATCGGGCAAGTTTGCTCAATCGCATCGCCGATGAAGCCGAGCGCGGCGTGCTATACACGGTCGAGCGTCTGTATATTGGTACCTCGATCGCGATCAAGGGCTGAGCGCATGCCTGATTTCCCATGGCCTGTTACGGACGATGAGCTGGTGCTGAACAAGGCGCTAGAGCAGGTGCTGGCCAGCTACCGGCCCGCGGGCGACCATGAAACCGCTCTGATACGGGATGCGGCCATTCGCCTTCTCGCCGAAGCCTACCAGGAAGGGCTGCGTGATGAGGACGCTCTCGTCCATCAAACCTTGAAGGCACTTCAGGCAGGGTCGCCTTGAATGAGCGCTAAAAACAGGCTTTCGAGGAACGACTGACGCTGGTTTTATGTTCTCTATTTGTTCTTATGCGCGGCGTCGCGGTGATGATGACTTTAGACATGACTCATCTCACTTGGGCAAGCGAAGCAACCCAATTCGAGTAAATCGGATGTTGAGGTGTCGGCTTTAGGCGGGTTGCTCGTCCACCAGATACAGAGCAGCTCCAGATCTTGAGAAGCCGACGTATTTTGGAGGCTGTGCTGGGATTCCGGCGGCAGATAAATCACGTCACCCTTGGTGACCTGGCGGCTCTCCTGGTCGACCGTCATCAGCCCGGTCCCGTCGAGTATGATGAATGTCTCACGCTCTGCGTGGGAGTGTGGCGTGGATGACGATCCGGGTTTGACGGTCATCCATGCGCTGCCCCAAGGCGTATCGACAGTTTCAGGCCAAGGGAATAACCGTCGAAAATCACCGCCATATTCGTTTTTTGTTTTCGCGTCCGAAGCTGCCTGAATGTGCATTCCAAATCCCCATCAGATGTTCTGAGAACGACTGAGCGCAAACATAGTTTAGCGTAGAAGACGCCGATCGTAGCAACCACAGGTTGAAGCAACTAATGCATTCTTGTAATATAACCCTTAAACCTATGAATATATTGTCATTATTGAGGAAATATATTGTCCAATTATCAGCGACGGCAATCAATACTTTCTCTCTGCAAAGTACGAAAGGCACAACGGGACCGTTCGCCGTCCATTCGAGAATGCTGACATTGATCTAAGTTAATCGCGCTCTGCAGATATCGCTGGCGTCAGCTTCTTCCGTTCTCGAATCCAACGCGGGAGCGGACCTGCGCTGACGATATAGACGCCTACAGATATCAGGAAGATTGCGATCCAGTCAGTGAATGTAGGCCACTCACCCAGTATCGGTATTCCCATTAGTGCTGTCATGGCAGGACAAAGAGCGGCGAATGCGGCGCCACTCGACGCTCCGAGAATGCTCACGGCCCTTCCGTAGAGCAGTAAGGAAATGATTGCTGTTAGAAGTCCCTGGACCGTCCCCTGCAAGACAATATCTCTCCACGGCGCCCGCTCGAGGCTATGCCCCGCAAAAACGATGTAAAATGGCAGATATAGAATCAAGGCGCCAACGGCGGCGATCGCTGCCGCGTGCAAGCCGTCAAGGCGCGCGCGTCGCATCGCGACCGTGTAGCACGCCCACGCGAGACCGGAGCAGAGGAATAACGCGTGGCCTATGCTCTGCATACCGAGGGATGCCCCCTTGCCCCAAACGACAGCCATCACGCCTGGCAGTATCAAGGCGAAGCCAATCACCTTGGCTGTATTAAACGGCTCTCCGAGGATCACGGCGGCAAGAATCGCAACCATCAATGGCATCACGCCCGGAAACAGCGCGCCGGCGTGGGCGGCCGGTGCGAAGAGCAGGCCGGAATTCGCGAGCAACACCGGCGCGCCGCCGCCGAGAACAATTGCGGCGAGACCGCTCCAGCCAAGGCGTTCAATCGCGAGGCCCTTAACGTAGAGATAAGGCAGCATCAGCACGCCGGCGACTCCGAACCGGAGAGCTGCAATATCCCAGGGCGTCAGCGATGTTCGTAGGCCGAGACGTGCAATGACAATCCAGCCAGACCAAATACTGACCGCGGCAAGCCCATACAGCGCGCCACGTGCGTATCGTTCAGCAATGTGGTGTTCTGCGAGGACACTGGCCATCAATCGCGCCTATGTGGTAGACACTTGTAACCCTATAAACGCAGTTATGGAGTTACATATAGGAACGAGTACTCCGAGGCAAGAGAAAGATGAACCTTCGCGTGGATCCTTTTGAGTGGGCTGGTGGCCATCCGGGGCTCGACTTCGTGAACACGCTCGATGATCGGCCTTCGACTTCACCTGTAGAGACTCTGGGGACGTATCAAGACCTGGTGCGCTTCGCAGAAATGGCGGACATCATCGATCCGCAGCTGGCAGCGAAGCTTTTGCGCTTCAATACATCGCGTGCGTCTGAGGTCGTTATGCGCACGCGCAAGCTACGTGAGCATTTGTTCAATATCCTGATGTCACTCCACCGCGATCAGCCCGCAAAACAGGCTGATCTCGAGGCCGTCTCGTTGGCAATTCAGGCCGGACATCAAGCGCGCGTGCTCGTCAAGGCAGCGCCACCGAAACTGACCGAATATTGCTGGAGGCCGTTGGAGGCGGACATCTTGCTACACGCATGTTCATTAGCCGTCGAACGGCTCTTAGCGGAGGTTGACCGGTCCAAGGTCCGGAAGTGTGGCGCATCGGATTGCGACGTCTTTTATCTCGACCATAGCAAGGGCCAAAAACGGCTATGGTGCAGCATGAAGGGCTGTGGCAACCGCGAGAAACAAAGACGCCGGCGTTCCGGGTTGGCCAAGGAATGATTTTTCGCAAGGGACTTAGGTGAGGTTCGAGAACGTCAGGTCAGCGGATCGAGGAAAGGGACGCTGCCTGTCCTGGCCAGCCCGCGAATCAAGCTTCCTAAGTTTTCCGAATCTGCGGCCGCTGAAATTTTCTAGCTGTTTCTTAGGGGATTTGTCGCTGGTTTTTCGGTGCTTCTGGCCCGCCTGATTTGAAATCTCAAAGCTCGTGAGACTGGCCCCGGCTGCCAGCGCCTTGTTGCAATCATCAGGGGCGCAGGTCGCGACCAGAGCAAACTTCAGAGTTATCTCGAGGATCAGGTATTCGGGCAGCACCTAGTACCCGGAATCATAGCTGAGTGATACGGCGGCCTTTGAAGGGGCGCTGGCGGACATTTTTCTTTGTCCAGACGAAGGGCTCGGCTTTGTCGTTGTATGCTTTGATATATGCATCGATGTGCTGCTCGAGCTGTTTGAGGCTTGTGAATGAGGCGCCGCTCAGCGACTGCCCTTGTAAGATCGAAAACCAGACCTCGACCTGATTGAGCCAGGACGCGCTGGTGGGCGTGAAATGAAATTTCACATTGGGATGCGCCTCGAGCCATTCCTCGTTGTTCGTGTGGGTGCTGAGATTGTCGAGAATGACATGAAGCTGGCGGTTCGGAAATGCTGCGGTCACGCGATCCATGAAGTCGAGAAACTCGACCCGGCGACGTCGTTTCGAATGCGTCGCAAGGATCTTCCCGGTGGCGACTTCCAGCGCTGCAAACAGCGTGGTCGTGCCGTGCCGCTTGTAGTCGTGGCTTTGCCCGGT